>NCDQ01000475.1:0-4749 GCA_002280275.1 Caulobacter vibrioides
GCTTGGCCTCCGCTTCGGACAGAAGCAGCTTCTTGGCGGCGCGACGGGTGACGCGAAACAGCATGAACGAGCCGATCGCGGCGGCCAGCACCGCGCCGCCCAGTATGGGCCAGGCCGACTTCAGCAGATCCTGACCCGGGCGACGCGGCGTCCATCGGATCACAATACGGCGACCGTCATCCGATTTCCCGACGACGCGCTGGGCCTGATCTGTCTGAAGCTGGTTCGGGGCGACAACCAGGATATCGGCTTCCTGAAGCAAAAAACGGTCCGAAAAGGCCTTCAGCACGCTGTCGGCGACCGAGATGCCTGACACCAGGAGCGGCGCCCGTGGCCCCTTAGTCTTGGCCTTGAGGTCCGGACGGACCAGCGAAACGGTGATCAGAAGCGGTTTGTCGTCGACCAGAACCACCCGGCTCTTATGCACGGCGCGCAGGGCGGCGACCTTCTTGGGGTCAGCTTCGATCGCGCGAACCTGGGCCACGACACCCTTCAGCCGCGCCTGGTAGTCGGCGTACTGCTCCAGCGGCGCATCCTTGCCGTTGATACGGGCGTAGATCGGCAGGTCGTCCCCGTCGAGTACGAAGACCACGTCATTGCCAAGCACATCGCCCACCGAGGCGCCGATATTCTGAACAGCCCAGGCCCGGTCAAACTTGTTGTCGAGCTTGATGACCGCCTCATCCCAGATCACGTAGGGATTGAGGGCGGTCTGGATCTCTCGGCCACGCTGGCGCAGACCATTCTCGACCAGCGTTTGCTCGTACTGACGCTCACGGACATCGGCTTGGCGAGCCGCAACGGTCAAGGCGAAACCAGCGAGCAAGATCATGCCCGCCGCCATGCCGGCGATCAGACCAAAGATCTTCAACTCGATGTTTCTGCGATCCATCTCTCTCCCCCGAGACGGCGCATGGTTCATGCCAACGGTTGCAGAAATCCTTACCATGTCCCGACGCGGACATTTTATCGCGGACGGCTACGCGAAATGGGTTCGCAGCAAGTCGATCCAGTGGCCGCCAGAGGGGCTTTCGACGCCACCAGGCGGCGCTGATCACGCCTCGGCGACTAGGCCGCCGCCCCGCGCCCGCGCGCCAGCGGATCGTAGTTGAGGATCGGAGACAGCCAGCGCTCGGCGGTCTCCATGTCCCAACCTTTGCGGCGGGCGTAGTCCTCAACCTGGTCGGCGTCGATCTTGCCAACGCCGAAATAGTGCGCCTGGGGGTGGCTGAAGAAGAGGCCGGAGACCGCTGCGCCGGGGCTCATGGCGTAGCTCTCGGTCAGCTGCAGACCGGTGGCCGCTTCGGCGTCGAGCAGCTTGAACAGCGTGCCCTTCTCGGTGTGGTCGGGCTGGGCCGGATAGCCGGGCTCGGGGCGAATGCCTTGGTACTTTTCGGCGATCAGGCGCTCGACGTCGGCGTCCTCGTCAGGCGCATAGCCCCACAGCTCGACGCGGGCCTTGTGATGCAGCCACTCGGCGAAGGCTTCGGCCAGGCGGTCGGCCAGGGCCGAGGCCATGATGGCGTTGTAGTCATCGCCCGCGTCTTTGAAGCGCTTGACGATCTCGTCCTCGCCATGGCCCGCCGTCACCGCGAAGCCGCCGACATAGCTCGGCCACGCGGGTCTCGTCGGTGTAGAGCACGATATCGTCGCCCTGGGCCTGGGCCGGCCAGAAGCCGATCACGCCCTTGGCCCCGAACCACTTGTCAGCGACCACCTTGTCCAGCATGGCGCGGGCGTCGCGGTAGAGGTCGGTGGCGGCCTGGCCGACCACGTCGTCCTCCAGGATCTGCGGGAAGCGCCCGATCAGCTCCCAACTGGCGAAGAACGGCGACCAGTCGATGAACGGAACCAGCTCGGCCAGCGACGGTTCGAACACCCGCGTGCCGATGAAGGCCGGCTTGGGCGGCGTGTAGCCCTTCCAGTCGATGGCGAAGGCGCGCTTCCGGGCCTCCTGGATCGAGGTGCGCGCCTTGACCGTCTGGCCGCGCAGATACTGCTCGCGCACCTTGACGTATTCGGCGCGGGTCTCGGCGATGATCCGGTCGCGCTCGCCTTCCGACAGCAGGCCCGAGACCACGCCGACGGCGCGGCTGGCGTCGACGACATAGGTCGTTGGGCCACGGCGATAGGCCGGCTCGATCTTGACCGCCGTGTGGGTGCGGCTGGTGGTGGCCCCGCCGATCAGCAGCGGGATGTCGAAGCCCTGGCGCTCCATCTCGGCGGCCACGAACACCATCTCGTCCAGCGACGGGGTGATCAGGCCCGACAGGCCGATCATGTCGACCTTGTGCTTCTTGGCTTCTTCCAGGATGCGATCGGCCGGCACCATGACGCCCAGGTCCACGACCTCGTAGTTGTTACACTGCAGCACGACGCCGACGATGTTCTTGCCGATGTCGTGGACGTCGCCCTTGACGGTCGCCATCAGAACCTTGCCGGCGGCCTGGCGCGCCTGGCCTTCCTTCTCGGCCTCCATGAACGGCATCAGCCAGGCCACGGCCTGCTTCATGACGCGCGCCGACTTCACGACCTGGGGCAGGAACATCTTGCCCGCGCCGAACAGGTCGCCGACGACGTTCATGCCGTCCATCAACGGGCCTTCGATGACGTGCAGCGGACGCTCGGCGGCCAGGCGCGCTTCTTCGGTATCGGCCTCGATGAACTCGGTGATGCCGTGGACAAGCGCGTGGGTCAGGCGCTCGTTCACCGTACCCTCGCGCCACGCCAGGTTGGCGACCTGCTGTTGGCCCTTCTCGCCCTTGTAGCGCGGGGCCATCTCGACCAGGCGCTCGGTGTTGGTCTGGTTCGGATCACGCTGGGCGCGGTTGAGGATCACGTCCTCGACGGCCTCGCGCAAAGCCGGGTCAATGTCGTCATAGACCGGCAGGTCGCCGGCGTTGACGATGCCCATGTCCATGCCGGCGTTGATGGCGTGGTACAGGAACACCGAGTGGATCGCACGGCGCACCGGCTCGTTGCCGCGGAAGCTGAACGAGACGTTCGAGACCCCGCCCGACACCCGCGCATAGGGCAGCATCTGCTTGATGCGCCGCGTGGCCTCGATGAAGTCGACGGCGTAGTTGTCGTGCTCCTCGATCCCCGTCGCCACCGCGAAGATGTTGGGGTCAAAGATGATGTCCTCGGGCGGGAAGCCCACCTTGTCGACCAGAGTGTTATAGGCCCGCTCGCAGATCTCGACCTTGCGCGCCTCGGTGTCGGCCTGACCAATCTCATCAAAGGCCATGACCACCACGGCCGCGCCATAGCGCAGGCACAGCTTCGCCTGCTCCAGGAACTTTTCCTCGCCTTCCTTAAGGCTGATCGAGTTGACGATCGCCTTGCCCTGGACGCACTTCAGACCGGCCTCGATCACCTCCCACTTGGAGCTGTCGATCATCACCGGCACGCGGGCGATGTCGGGCTCGGCCGCCATCAGGTTCAGGAAGGTGACCATGGCCTGCTGGCTGTCCAGCAGACCCTCGTCCATGTTGACGTCGATGACCTGGGCGCCGGCCTCGACCTGCTGGCGCGCGACCGACAGGGCTTCGGCGTAGTTGCCCTCGACGATCAGCTTCTTGAACTTGGCCGAGCCGGTGACGTTGGTGCGCTCACCGGTGGGGTGACGCGGCAGTCTGTCCCGACTGCGGCGTCCTAATTGAAGCGCTGTCACCCCATCCCCTACCCTTCCCCATCAAAGGGGAAGGGAGAGAGAAGGGCCGCGAAAACTCTAAGCCAACTCGAACGGTTCGAGGCCCGCCAGGCGCATGGCCTTGGGGCGCTCGGGGATCTGGCGGGGCTTCACGCCGCGCACTTCGTCGGCGACGTGGCGGATGTGGTCCGGCGTCGTGCCGCAGCAGCCGCCCAGGATGTTGACGAGGCCGTCCTTAGCCCACTCGTGCAGAGCATGGCCGGTCTGGTGCGGCTCCTCGTCATACTGGCCCATGGCGTTGGGCAGGCCAGCGTTCGGATAGGCGGCGACCAGGGTGTCGGCGATGCGCGCCATCTCGGCGATGTGCGGGCGCATCAGATCCGCGCCCAGGGCGCAGTTGAAGCCCACCGCGAACGGCTTGGCATGCTTGACGCTGTTCCAGAAGGCTTCGGCCGTCTGCCCCGACAGGGTGCGGCCCGAGCGGTCGGTGATGGTGCCGCTGATCCAGATCGGCAGCTCCTCATGGCCCTCGTCGCGCCAGTCCAGGATCGCCTTGATCGCGGCCTTGCAGTTCAGCGTGTCGGTAATGGTCTCGATCAGGAAGAGATCGACCCCGCCCTGATACAGCGCGTCCACCTGCTGGCGGTAGGCTTCGTACACCTGGTCGAAGGTCACCTTGCGCGCGCCCGGATCGTTCACGTCCGACGACATCGACAGCATGACGTTCAGCGGCCCCATCGAGCCGGCGATGAACTTCGGGCGGTCGGGGTTCTGTGCGTTCCAGCGGTCGGCCACCGAGCGGCCGATCTTGGCGCCTTCCAGGTTGATGTCCCAGACGTCCTGTTCGCCAAGGTGATAGTCGGCCTGGGCGATCGTGGTGCCCGAGAAGGTGTTGGTCTCGGAGATATCGGCGCCAGCCGAAAAATAGGCGTCGTGCAACTCGGCCACGAGATCCGGCCGCGTCAGGCACAGGATGTCGTTGTTGCCCTTCATCTGGCCGTTGTAGTCGGCGAAGCGCTCAGCGCGGTAATCGGCCTCGGTCAGGCCCTTCTTCTGGAACATCACGCCCCAGGAGCCGTCGAGAATGAGAATACGCT
>NCDQ01000475.1:4812-6521 GCA_002280275.1 Caulobacter vibrioides
GCCTTCAGGGCGGCGACGCGATTGGCGCGAATGGAAAGGTCGGTCATCGGTTGGGCCCCGCCGCCTGCTGGCGCGCGAGCTCCTTGTTGAAGGCGGTCTCGGAGGCGTCGACGAACCGGGAAAGTTCGGTCGGATCGACGAAGGCGTTGGCGTCACCGCGTAGCTGCTTCTGGCGCTTGGCCAGCAGGTTGCCTTGCTCTTCGTGGGCGGGCAGCATGACGTCGGTGGGAATGGCGCGCAGCTTGACGAAGCTGGCGCGATAGTCGGCGACGATGGCCCGGTGGGTCTTGTTGCCCACGAGCACATTGCCGGCCACCGACAGCGAGCACGGGAAGGTCACGTTCAGCGGCCGCCCCTTCTCGACCACCGCCATCGTCCAACTGGTGCAGCCGATGGTGTGGCCCGGCGTCAGGTGGGACACCATGGCGATCTCGCCCAGCTTCAGTTTGGTCTGGTCGCCGAAAGCCTTATCCGGCTTCACGGCGGGCATCGGCGTGGCGCCATAGATGTTGTCGCCGATGTGGTGGCCCGCCGCCATGGCCGGGGCGTCGCCGCGTGAGATCCACAGCTTGGCGCCCGTGTCGGCCTTCAGCTGCGCCAGACCGCCGGCGTGGTCATAGTGGGCGTGGGTGTTGATCAGGATCTTCACGTCCGCAAGCTGGAAGCCCAGCGCCGTGATGTTGCGCTCGACCAGCTTGCCCGTCTCGGCGTTGGGCCCGCCGTCCAACACCACATGGCCCTCGGACGAGGTGATCAGCCAGGACGAAATACCCTCGGTGCCGACATAATAGACATTGCCCACCACACGGTATGGCTTGGTCGGCTTGGTCCAGTTGGCCGGCATATCGTCGGCATGGGCCGCCGAGGCCAGAGCCAACAGCGACGCAGCGGCGGTCAGGATCAGGCGCTTCATGCGGCGGCCTCCGACGCGGCGGGCGAGACCTCGCGCACGCCCAGCACACGGCAGATGGCGTAAACGAGATCGGCCCGGTTCAGGGTGTAGAAATGGAAGTCCTCGAAACCCTGTTCCTGCAGCTTGGCGCACATCTCGGCGGCGACCGAGCAGGCGATCAAGCGGCGGGTCTCCGCATCGTGCTCCAGGCCGTCGAACAGGTTGCCCAGCCAGGCCGGGATCGCCGTCTGGCAGGCGGCGGCCATCTTCTTCAAGCCCGCAAAATTTGTGACCGGCATGATCCCGGGCACGATCGGGATGGTGATGCCCGCCGCGCGGACCTTGTCGACGAAGCGCAGGAACGCGTCGAGGTCGAAGAAGAACTGGCTGATGCCCAGCGTCGCGCCGGCGTCGACCTTCTGTTTCAGAACGTCGATATCGTGTTCCAGCGAGGGGCTCTCAGGGTGCTTCTCGGGATAGACGCCCACCAGCACCTCGAACGGCGCGATCGCGCGCACGGCCTTGGTCAGCTCGGTGGCGTTGGCGTAGCCGTCGGCGCGCGGCACATAGACCCCGCCGATGCCGCCCTCGCCAGGAGGCGGATCACCCCGCAGCGAGACGATGTGATGAACGCCCGTCTCCCAGTATTCGCGGATCACCTCATTGACCTCGTCGCGGCTGGCGCCGACGCAGGTCAGGTGCGCGGCCGGCTTGAGGCTGGTCTCGTCCAGGATGCGCTTGACGGTGCGGTGCGTGCGCTCGCGCGTCGAGCCGCCCGCGCCATAGGTCACCGACACGAACGCCGGATCCAGCGGCG
>NCDQ01000476.1 GCA_002280275.1 Caulobacter vibrioides
GGCCCTGGTCGCTGCGACGGCGGGCGAGGCCACTCAGCGCACCCCCGCCCTGGCCAACCAACTGGTCGGCACGCTGGGCGATGGCGAGGTGATCACCTCGCCCAGCCAGAACCTCGCGGCCTTCGACATCATGGTGAAGGGGCTGACGGCCGAACGCGTCAACGCCGTACTCAAGAGCGCCTTCGTGGGTTCGGGTCCGCTGCTGCTGCTCGCCGCGCCGACCGCGATCGAGGGCGGCGAGCCAGCCATCCTGAAGGCCTATGAGGAGGTCAAGGCCCAGCCCGTGACCCCTCCCACCGCGCCGGGCGTCACGGTGTGGCCCTATTCCAGCTTCGGCCCGACCGGCAAGGTCGCGGAGCAGACGGACGTCTCGGACCTGGACGCGGTCTTCGTGCGCTTCGAAAACGGCGTGCGCTTGACGGTCAAGCCGACCAAATTCCGCAACGATCAGGTCGTAGTGAAGGTGCGCGCGGGTCACGGCCTGCTTGACATGCCGTCGGACAAGCAAAGCCCGCTGTGGTCTGGCTCAGCCTTCATCGAGGGCGGTCTCAAGCAGATCACCGCCCAGGACATGGAACGCGTGCTCACAGGCAAGATCTGGAACGCCCAGTTGGGTGTCGAGGACAATGCGTTCACACTGAACGGCCGCACCCGTCCAGAAGACCTGTCCACCGAACTGCAAGTGCTCGCGGCGTTCGCCACCGAACCGGGCTGGCGTCCAGAAGCCTTCAACCGCATCAAGACCACTTACGGCACGCTGCACGACCAGTTGCAGAGCACGACCGGGGGCGTCCTGGGCCGTGACCTGGGCGGCCTGATGCACGGTGGCGACCAACGCTGGACCTTCCCGTCGCGCGAACAAATCGCGGCGGCCTCGCTGGAGGACCTGAAGGCCGCCGTGGCCAATCCGCTGGTCAAGGGCGACCTGGAAGTCGTCATCGTCGGCGACACCACGGTGGACAAGGCGATCGCCGCAGTCGCCGACACCTTCGGCGCCCTGCCCGCGCGCCCCGGCGACCCGCCGCTGCCCGGCGCCGAAAAGGCCCCCTTCCCTGCGCCGTCGAGCCAGCCTGTCATTCGCACGCACAAGGGACGCCCCGATCAGGCGGCCCTGTTCATGACCTGGCGGACCGACGACCTGTTCTCGAACCTGCAAAGGTCGCGTGACGTCTCTGTGCTGGGTCAGGTGATGCAACTGCGCCTGACCGACGAACTGCGCGAGAAACAGGGCGCGACCTATTCGCCCAACGCTTCGGCGACCGCCAGCGTGGTCTTCGAGGACTGGGGCTACCTCGCCGTCAGCCTTGAGGTTCCTCCGGAAAAGCTGGACGGCGTCATCGCCTCGATCCGCAAGATCGCAGCCGACCTGCGCGACAAACCGGTCAGCAGCGACGAGCTCGAGCGCGCCAAGAAGCCACGGATCGACGCGATCGAGAAAGCGCGCGTGACCAACGAGTACTGGGTCGGCGCCCTGTCGGGGGCCCAAGCCGATCCGCGCCTGCTGGACGCCACCCGCTCGGTGGTCGCCGGCCTGTCGCGCGTGACCCCGGCGGACGTTCAGAAGGCGGCGCAGACCTACCTCGCCGACGACAAGTCCTGGGTGTTGTTGGTCAAGCCGGAAGCCGCTGCGGCGGCCAAATAGAGCGCACAAAAAAGGCCCCGGTGAAGACCGGGGCCTTTCCATTTGGAGAGCGGTTTAGCGCCTAGTAGACGACGCCGCCGACGCCGCCGTCCAGGCTGAAGCTGGTGGAGAGCGTCTGGCGCTCCTGCACCGTTTCCTCGCGATAGGCGGTGTAGGTTTCGGTGGTCAGCATGCTCAGGATCTTCACGCCGGCGCCAAAGCGGCGCAGCAGCGAGCGCTCATTGCAGTCGCGCGCCGGCAGTTGCGGACGGCACGAGACCGTGGCCTGCCCCGCGCCTGCGCCGCGCGCGTAGTACAGCGCCTCGCCCTTGCGGCAGAGGTAGGTCTGGCCCGGCGCGCCGGTCGAGATATCGAGGTGGCCGCCGTACTCGGCGATCACATACTGCAGCCGTGCGCCGGCGATGCCGATAGAGCTCGCCATCATAGGCGTCGTCGATGTCGCGATCGGGCGTGACCTGAG
>NCDQ01000055.1:0-9724 GCA_002280275.1 Caulobacter vibrioides
GGGCCGGCAGGAGAATTTTTGCGTGAGGCATCTAGCAAATCCAGGACCTTTCGCCCATATTGGTTGAATACAGCCGAAAAAGCTGACCGTCAAGGAGAGCCTTTGCACGAAACCGCGTTGATCGCCCCTTGCGGCCGGCGGCGCGGGAAAGCTTGCTCGCTCACAGGGCTCGGCGCGCGCCGACGCCCTCCACGACGATCCGGATCAAGCGGACGATGTCGCAGGGCTCGAACGGGCCGCCGGCCAGCGCGGTGAGCATGGCCTGACCATAGACGCCCAGCAGCACCAGGCTCATGAAGTTGACGTCCTCGTCCCGCCGGATCGTTCCCTGCCTCTGCCCGAGCCGCAGCACATCGCGAACCAGCCCCTGGAAGGAGGGGCGATCGCCAGGCGGCTCCAGGCGCGGCCGTTCCGTCGGCGCCAGCGCCAATCGGGCGAGGGCCGGATTCGCCAGACACCAGCCGGCGCTGTCCAGCAGGATCGTCTCCAGCAAGCCCAGCGCGTCCTCGCCCGCCGCAATGCGGACGCGATAGCCCTCGTCCTGCGCCTCGACCCGCGCGATCAGCTGGTGGGCGATCTCCTCCTTCGAACCGAACAGGTTGTAGAGGGTCTTGCGCGTCAGCCCCGCGCGGGAGGCGATCTCCTCCATCGACACCGCCGCGAAGCCCTTCTCGCGGAACGCCCCATCGGCGGCGTCGAGAATCAGGCCGCGCGACCGATCGGTCCGCTTGAGGCTTGGCATATTTATACTCATGTGTAATTTTTTACGTGCGTGTAGATCAGCTTGCGCAAGACGACGCGCCGCAGCAATCGAAAGGTCGCCGCATGACGGCTTTGCAGGCTTTCGGGCCCAACCTCTGGATCGCCGACGGGCCGGTCGTCACGGCGGGCGGCGGCTTCCACTATCCCACCCGCATGGCTGTGATCCGGCTGACGGACGGATCGCTGTTCATCTGGTCGCCCATCGCCCTGTCCGATGCGCTGGAGCGCGAGGTCGACGCCCTCGGTCCCGTGCGTCACCTGATCGCGCCCAACAGCCTGCACGACCGGTTTCTTGGTGAATGGCGGAGCCGCTATCCCGCCGCCCGCCTCCATGCCGCGCCGGGACTTCGCCAAAGCCGCCCGGACCTCGACATCGCTGCGGAACTGGGAGACGCGCCGGCCTCGGACTGGGCCGCCGACATCGATCAGGCGCCGATGCGCGGCAATCTGATCACTACGGAGGTGGCCTTCTTCCACCGCCCCAGCGCCACGCTCTTGGTCGCCGACCTCATTCAGCACTTCGCGCCGACCTGGTTCACCGGTTGGCGCGCCTGGGTCGCCAAGCTTGACCTGATGAGCGCGCCGCAGCCGGAGACGCCTCGCAAGTTCCGGGCGGCCTTCGTAGACCGCATCGCCGCCAGGAGAGGGCTGAACCGCATCGTGCAATGGCCGATCGAGCGCGTGGTGATGGCCCATGCCGATCCCGTCCAAACCAACGGCCGCGCTTTTGTTCAACGCGCCTTTCGCTGGCTGACGTGAAGGACGCCTCCACGCCCACAAGCGCCCCCACGCCGATTTCTCTAGCCACCGCGCCGCGAGACCGGTAACCGCCGGACATGATCGGACCACACCCCACGGGCGGTTACATCCTGGAGGAGCTCTCCGTCGGGATGACCGCCGAGAAACACGTCACCGTCACCGAAGAGCGCATCCAGCGCTTCGCCGAAGCGTCGGACGACTTCAACCCCGTCCACGTGGACGAGGCCTTCGCGGCCAAGACCGCCTATCGCGGCCGCATCGCGCATGGCCTGCTGTCGGCCTCGTTCGGTTCGGCCGTGGTCGGAACGATCCTGCCGGGCGCCGGGGCGATCTATCTGGGCCAGACCCTGACCTTCCACAAGCCGGTGCGGATCGGCGACGTCGTCACCGCCCGGGCCACCGTCGCGTCGATCGACACCGAGAGCGCGCGGGTCGTCCTGCGCTGCGCCGCCCTGGTCGGTGGCGAGGTGGTGATGGATGGCGAGGCCACGGTCCGCGTGCCGCGCCGTCGTCGCCCGGCCAAGGCCTGACGCGAGCTTAAGGGCGCGCTGACCCGAGACAAGCGCGCCGCCTTAGGCTAAAGCGCCGTTCGTGACCCGCCCGACCTCCACCGCGAGACTTCTGGCCCGCGACGCCTTCCTGGCGCTCGCGCTGCTGGCCGTTGTGCTGAAGGTCATGATCCCGGCGGGCTTCATGCCCAGCGCCGAAAGTCGTAACGGCCTGCCCTTCGCCCTGGTGCTCTGCACCGGCGACGGAGCGAAGGTCGTCCAGCCCGGCGATACGCTCGACGCCCGTCACGGCGACAAGGGCGACAAGGGCGACAAGGCCGGCCACGATGCGCCCTGCCCCTTCGCGGCTCAGGGCGTGGCGGCCCCGCCGCCGTCCGTGGTCGCGGCGATCGACATCGATCTGGTCGCCTACGCCGCGCCGATCCTTCCCCCCGCCCGCACGCTCGCGCCCGGTCGTGGCCTCGCTGCGCCGCCGCCGCCGCCCACCGGCCCCCCTGTCGTCCTGATCTGACCCTCGGTCCTCGCGATCGAGTGTGAGCGCGCCCCTGCCGGCGCGACCTGGATCATTCACGGCCGCCGCCCGGCGGCCGAAGGACGCTTTTTCAAATGAAGTCTCTTCTGCTGGCCACTACGGCCGCTCTGGCTTTCGCCCCCGCCGCCTTCGCGTCCGACACGACCGCTGACGCCACCCAGGTCTCGTCGGTCATCGTCACCGCCCGACCCAATCCGGAAGACCCGCCGGTCGTCGCCGACGCCCGCAAGCGCCTGTCGGAAACCCCGGGCGCGGTCTCGGTGATCTCTCAGGAATCCTACATCAACCGCCAGACCCTGGCGCTGGACGACATGCTGCGCGACGCCCCGGGCGTCTACGCCCAGCGCAAGTGGGGCGGTGACATCCGCGTCTCGATCCGCGGTTCGGGCATCGGCAACGCCAACCATAACCGGGGCCTCCTGATCGCCCAGGACGGCGTGCCGCTGAACGAGGCCGACGGCTTTGGCGACACCCAGATCGCCGACCCGCTGAACACTCGCTACGCCGAGGTCTATCGCGGCGGCAACGCCCTGCGCTTCGGCGGCGCCTTGCTGGGCGGCGCGGTCAACATGGTCACGCCCACCGGCAAGGACGCCGGCTTCCAGAACAAGATCCGGATCGATGGCGGTTCATTCGGCCTGGCCCGCCAGCACATCGCCCTGGCCCGCCAGGCGGGTGACTGGGACGTCTTCGTCGCCGCCACCAACCAGACCAACCAGGGCTGGCGCTCGCAAAGCCAGCAGAACATCCAGTTCGGCTCGCTGAACATCGGCCGGTCGTTCGGCGAGGACCGCGAGATTCGCCTGATCGTCAACGGCTCGAACATCAATCAGGAAATCCCAGGCTCCCTGACCCTGGCGCAGTTCAACGCCAATCCGCGCCAGTCGTCCGCCGGCAACCTGACCAACGACAGCGGCCGCAACATGCGCGGCGTGCGCAGCTCGTTGCGCACGACCTGGCGCCTGGACGACAATCTGGTCTTCGAGGGTGCGGTCTATGCGGTGTGGAAGGATCTGGATCACCCCGTCTTCCAGGTCATCGACCAGCAGAGCCGCAACTACGGCGCCTTTGGCCGGTTCGACTGGGACGGCGAGATCGGCGGCAAGCGCGCCGACGCCTTCTTCGGCGCCTGGTACCGCACCGGCGACATCGACTCCAACTTCTACGTCAATATCCGCGGCGGCCGTGGCGCGCCGACCTCGCGCACGCTGCAGAACGCTAAGGCGTTCGACCTGTTCGGCGAGGGCCGGCTGTTCGTCACCGAGCAACTGGCGATCGTGGCCGGCGCCACCTGGGGCCAGGCCAAGCGCGACTATGTCAGCTTCGCCATTCCCGGCGTCGCCTCGACCTTCAACCTGAAGGCCGACAAGACCTATGACTGGGTTTCGCCCCGCATCGGCCTGCTCTGGCAGAACGACGCGGGCGACCAGGTGTTCGCCAACCTGACCCGCTCGGTCGAACCGCCGAACTTCGGTTCGATGTCGCCGACGGGCGCCGGCTTTGCGCCCGTGCGATCGCAGAAGGCCTGGACGGGCGAGGTGGGCGCGCGCGGCCATCGCGGGCCGTTCACCTATGACGTGACCCTGTACCGCGCCGAGCTGAAAGGCGAGATGCTGCAGTACACGGTCAATCCGTTGATCCCGGCCTCGACCTTCAACGCCGACAAGACCCTGCACCAAGGGATCGAGGCGGCGCTGGACTGGGCCGTGGCGCCGCGCTGGCGCGTGCGTCAGACCTGGACCTATTCGGACTTCCGCTTCCAGGACGACGTCCAGTACGGCGACAACCGCCTGCCGATCGTGCCCAAGCACTTCTACCGCTCGGAAGTCCGCTATGACGATCCGCGCGGCTGGTTCCTGGCGCCGTCGGTCGAGTGGTCGGCCAGCGACCCGTGGATCGACTACAAGAACACGAAGACGGCTCCGAGCTACGCGATCCTGAACCTGAACGCGGGCTGGAAGGTCAATCAGACGGTGTCGTTGTTCCTCGACGCGCGGAACCTGACCGACAAGGCCTATGTCTCCAATACCCAGGCCGCCATCGCCTGGACCGCGGGCAGCGCCGTGCTGTGGCCGGGCGACGGCCGCTCGGTGTTCGGCGGGGTGACGGTCACGTTCTAGCCCTTCCTTGGTCCTGACGGGGCGGCGGTTCGCGAGGGTCGCCGCCCCAAACCCGGAGCATCGCGATGCGCGCGATCGACAATCCCGAGACCACCGCCCCGGCCGGCGAGGTCTATCGCGCCTTCTGGCGCTGGCACTTCTATGCGGGGCTTCTGGTCCTGCCGATCCTGATGCTGATGGCCCTGACCGGGGGTCTTTATCTGTTCAAGGACGAACTGACCGCCGTGGTCCATCGTCCGCTGGTCGTGGTGGCCGAAGGACCGGCCCGGACCGCGCCCGCCGCCTGGATCAAGGCGGCCGAAGCCGCCACCGGCGGCGCGGCCAAGCAGGTCGTGATCCCGGAGCGGGCGGACCGCTCGGTCCTGATCACCGTTGAGACCCAGGGCGAGAAACAGACCGCCTATGTGGACCCCTATACCGGGGCGGTGCTGGGAACGACGCAGCCCGGCGGCGTCATGGGCGTCATCAAGCATATTCACAGCCTGGAGATCGCCGGACCGGTGATGAACCTGCTGGTCGAGGTCGTCGCCGGCTGGGCCATCGTGCTGGTCGCCACGGGGATCTTCCTATGGTGGCCACGTGGCCAGACGGGCGGGATCGTGACGGTGCGGAGCACGCCCGCCAAGCGCCTGTTCTGGCGCGACCTGCACGCGGTCACCGGTCTCTTCGCCGGCGGCGTCATCGCCTTCCTGGCCGTCACCGGCATGCCGTGGTCGGCCTTCTGGGGCAAGGAGGTCCGCGAGATCACCACCCAGGCCGGCTGGGGCCGTCCCAAGCCGCCGGTCGCCGAGCAGCACCACGGCAAGCCCGCTGCGGTCGAAGAGGCCACGGGCGTGCCCTGGGCCCTGCAGACCACGGCGCCGCCCCCCTCGGGCGCACAAGGCGCCATGGCTGACATGGACGACCACGCCCACCACATGATGATGATGGACGCGCCCGCTCCCCTCGACGCGAACGCCATCGTCGCCAAGGCTCGCGCAGCCGGCCTGACGGGCGGCTTCACCCTGTCCCTGCCCAAGGCGCCGGGCGGGACCTGGACCGCCGGCTCCATGTCCGACAAGGTCGAACAGACCCGCGCGGTCTATCTCGACGGCGGCGACGGCCGGGTGCTGGGCGATATCGGCTATCGCCAGTTCGGACCGGCGGCCCAGGCCATCGAGTGGGGCATCGCCGTCCATGAGGGCCGGCAGTTTGGCCTCGTCAACAAGCTGGTCATGCTGGCTGGCTGCGTCGCCGTCTGGCTGATGGGCGTCTCGGCCATCGTCATGTGGTGGAAACGCCGTCCCCAAGGTCGCCTCGCCGCGCCCGCGCGCCCGACCCATCGCGGCGCCTATGCCGGCCTGCTGGCGATCGTCCTGCCGCTGGCCCTCCTTTACCCCCTGGTGGGGGCGTCGCTGGTTGCGGCGCTTCTCGTTGATCTTATCCTGCGCCGGCTGATGACGCCGCGCGCCCAGACCGGAGCCTGAAGATGAAGACCCTGACCCTGCTCGGCGTCTGCGCCGCCGCCCTGGCCCTGACCGCCGCCGCCCTCGCGCCCAAGGTGACCGTCGCCGACGCCTGGTGCCGCCCGGCCCCGACCGGCGCCATGGCCGGCGGCTGCTATGTCACCCTCACCGCCAGCGTCGATGACCGCCTGATCGCGGTGGAGACCACCGCCGCTGACCGAGGCGAGATCCACACCATGTCGATGGACGGCGGCGTCATGCGCATGCGCAAGCTGGCCGACGGCCTGGCCCTGCCCGCCGGTAAGGCTGTGGCCCTAAAGCCCGGCGCCGACCACATCATGATCATCGGCCCCAAGATCGCCCTCACCGAAGGCGCCCAGGCGCCGCTGACGCTCAAGTTCCAGAAGGCCAAGCCGGTCAAGGTGATGGCCGTGGTCAAGAAGCCGCCGATGTCGGGGATGCATCACTGATGCGGGCCATCGTTTTGACCCTCGCCCTGCTGGCCGCCACGCCGCTGGCCGGATGCGGTGACAAGGCCGCGCAAGACGCAGCCGGCGCGGTGATCAAGATCGGCGGACCGTTTCAGCTGACCGACATGAACGGCAAGCCGGTGACGGAGAAGTCGCTGCTGGGCAAACCCACGGCGGTGTTCTTCGGCTTCACCTATTGTCCGGAGGTCTGTCCGACCACCCTGACCGAGCTGACCGCCTGGCTGAAGGCGCTGGGCAAGGACGCCGACAAGCTGAACGTGGTCTTCATCACCGTCGATCCCGAACGCGACACGCCCGCGCAGCTGAAGGAATATCTGTCCAACTTCGATCCGCGGATCCAGGGCTTCACGGGCGCGCCCGACGCCATCGCCAAGACGGCCCGCGCCTACCGCGTCTATCACCAGAAGGTCCCGCTGGACGGCGGCGGCTACACGATCGACCACTCCTCGGCGATCTATCTGTTCGACGCCAAGGGCCGGTTCGTTTCGCCGATCGCCTATCAGTCGCCGCCCGAGCGGGCCCTGGCCCAACTGCGCGACCTGGTGAACTGAGCCGCAAGGCAAATCCTTCCAAGGCTTGGATTACTTGCAAGGCCGCCGTGCGTCGCCCGACGCCGGCGGCCTTTTTCCGTCGCCAGCCGCGCCGAGGTCGGAGCCGTCTTGTAAAAAATGGGTCACATGAACTTTTTTTAAGGGGGTAAAGTTTTCGCGCCGTTGCAGATTGCCGGCGGCTCACACCAACGGATGCGAATTCCATGAAAAAAGTCTGGTTCGGCGCTGCAGCGTTCGCGGCCCTGTCCCTCTCGGCGTTCGGGGCGCAAGCCCACGAGAAACACGCCTGCATCGACGACGCCTGCGTCATGCAATCGCTGCTGCCCTCCATCGCCGCCAGCGCTTCGGCCGATGTCACCTCGCTGGAGTCCCCGCGCTACGGGACCTGGGGCTTTGACCTTTCGGGCATGGACACCTCGGTGAAGCCGGGCGAAGACTTCTACAAGTTCGCCAACGGTGCCTGGGACGCGCGCACGCAGATCCCGTCGGACCGCACCCGCTACGGCAACTTCGACAAGCTGGCCGAGCTGTCGGAAGCCCGCACCAAGGCGATCATCGAAGCCGCCGCCGCCAACAAGACTGCGACCGGCGACACCGCCAAGGTCGGCGCGGCCTATCGCGCGTTCATGGACGAGGCTGGCATCGAGAAGCTCGACGCCAAGCCGATCGCGCCGTACCTGGCCGAGATCCGCAAGGTGAAGACCAAGGACGAGTTCACCACCCTGATGGGCAAGAGCTCGACCACCCCGTTCACCAGCCTCTTGGGCCTGGGCATCTCGACGGACGCCAAGAACCCCAAGGCCTACGCTGTCTACGCCGGCGCCGGCGGCCTGTCGCTGCCCGACCGCGACTACTATCTGGACGCCAAGTTCGCCGACAAGAAGGCCGCCTATCTGGCCTATGTCGAGAAGATGCTGACCATGGCCGGCTGGGACAAGCCCGCCGAGCACGCCAAGGCCGTCGTCGACTTCGAAACCAAGCTGGCCGAAGTCACCTGGACCCGCGCCGAGCGCCGCAACCGCGACAAGACCTACAACCCCGCCACCCTGGCCGAGCTGCAGGCGATGTCGCCGGGCTATGACTGGAACCGCTACATCGCCGCCTCGGGCCTGCCCAAGGTCGATCGGTTCGTGGTGACCACCAACACCACCTTCCCCAAGTACGCCAAGATCTACGGCGAGACCCCGCTCGACACCCTGAAAGCCTGGCAGGCGTTCAAGGTCACCGACAGCGCCGCGCCGCTGCTGTCCAAGCGCTTCGTCGACGCTCAGTTCGAGTTCCGCTCCAAGACCCTGGCGGGCCAACCCGAACAGCGCCCGCGCTGGAAGCGCGGCGTCGCCGCCGTCAACGGCCTGCTGGGCGAGGCGGTCGGCAAGGACTATGTGGCGGCCTACTTCCCGCCGGAGTCCAAGGCCAAGATGCTGGAACTGGTCGCCAATGTCCGCGGCGCCATGAAGGTCCGCATCGACAACCTCGACTGGATGAGCGCCGAGACCAAGGTCAAGGCCCAGGACAAGCTGGCCAAGTTCACCGTCAAGATCGGCTATCCCGACGTCTGGGAGGACTACTCCAAGCTCGAGATCAAGGACAACGACGCCTATGGCAACGTCCAGCGCGCCGGCGCCTGGGCCTGGGCCAAGGACGTCGAGCGTCTGTTCAAGCCGGTCGACAAGACCGAGTGGGGTATGACCCCACAGACGGTCAACGCCTACTACAACTCGGTCAACAACGAGATCGTGTTCCCGGCCGCCATCCTGCAGGCGCCGTTCTTCCACCCGGACGCTGACCCGGCCATCAACTACGGCGGCATCGGCGGCGTGATCGGTCACGAGATCGGCCACGGCTTCGACGACCAGGGCCGCAAGTCCGACGGCGACGGCGTGCTGCGCGACTGGTGGACGGCCGAGGACGCGGCCAAGTTCAAGGCCCAGGCCGACCGTCTCGGCGCCCAGTACGGCGCCTTCGAGCCCCTGCCGGGCATGAAGCTGAACGGCGCCCTGACCATGGGCGAGAACATCGGCGACATGGGCGGCCTGGCGTTCGGACTGGACGCCTATCGCGCCTCGCTCAAGGGCCAGCCCGCGCCGGTTCTCGACGGTTTCACCGGCGACCAGCGCGTCTATCTGGGCTGGGCTCAGGTGTGGCGCGGCAAGCAGCGCGACGAGGCCCTCAAGCAGCAGATCATCGCCGGTCCGCACTCGCCGGGCTACTACCGCGTCAACGGCACCATCCGGAACATGGAAGGCTGGTACACGGCCTATGACATCAAGCCGGGCGACAAGCTCTATGTCGCGCCGGAAGACCGCGTGAAGATCTGGTAGTCGCCAGAGCCTGAACGCCATCAGGGGCCGGTGAGCGATCACCGGCCCTTTTTTGTATCCCGCTCAGAACGGCGGCTTGGGATAGATGAGGCCATCGGTGTGGGCCGCCGGACTGCCCGTGGTGGCGGCGGCGAAGATCGCCGCGCCCACCGGCGAGAACGCCAGGACCCGCGCGAGGATCAAGGTCCCCGCCAGTACGGCGATCGTCCGCAGCCAGGCCGGATGCGGCCGCCA
>NCDQ01000055.1:9736-20635 GCA_002280275.1 Caulobacter vibrioides
GCGGCCGCCCCCGCACCCGCCAGTCGCGCACCATCCCGATCAGCGGCACGATCACCGCCACGCCGGTGGCGATCTCGAACGCATAGGGCTTGAGGAACGGCATCGGCAGGATCCGGCCAAAGCCCGGCCCCATCAGCAGGGTGAACGCCCCGATCTGCAGGCGCGGATGCCAGTCGCGGTTCTTGCGCAGAACGAGCGCCGCGACAACCAGGCCGACCGCGCCCAAGAGGGTGATGGTGTTGGCCAGAATGAAATGCTGCGGCTGGAAGAAGAACGGCACACGCCCCGTGCGGGCGGCCTCGAGGGTGACGAGCGGTCCGAAGACCAACAGGGCCAGCAGCCAGATCACCGCCACCGCGCCCAGCGTCCGATGCAGCTTCGCCCCGCCCCCGGCGGCCAGCCACGCCTGGGTGACGAGGATCACCACCCAGCCCATGAACACCACCGCATGCAGGTGAACGACCAGCGGCGCGCCGAAGCTGGACCGCGCCATGGCCAGTTGCAGGACAAAGCCTGCGACGATCACCACGGCCATGGCCGTGATCGTGGTGCGGAAAAACGCCCGGTCGCGCGTCGGCGCCGGGCTTGCCGTCGTGTCCATGTTCGCCCCCTTGAGGAGGATACGGGCCAAGCCGCACCCGCACATAACCCCGTTATCCCAGAGTCATTGACCATGGCTTTGTGACGATAGTCCAGGGACCGGCGGGCTTGTGGCGCACGCGGCCCGGGTCCGCCGCCTGTTGAAACGCCGGTTGACTAGTTCGATGACAAGCGTCAACGTCGCGTCGTTGACAGCTGTCATCAGGAGCGGACCATGAAGATCAGCGCGGCCGAAAGCGTGGTGATGGAGGCGCTGTGGCGGGAAAGCCCGCTGACCTCCGAAGCGATCATGAGCCAGGTCTGCGGTCCGCAGGACTGGACCGAGGGCACCGTGAAGGTGCTGATCAGTCGCCTGGTCAAGAAGAAGGCCGTCGCGGCCAAGGCCGACGGCCGTCGCTATCAGTACTCGCCGCTGCTCAGCCGGCGCGACTATGTGCAGGGCGAGAGCCAGGGCCTGCTGGACCGCCTGTTCGACGGCCGCCTCGCCCCGCTGGTCATGCATCTGTCGGAAGGCGACAAGCTCAGCGACCAGGATATCGCCGAGCTCAAGGCCCTTGTGGAAAGGATCGGCAAATGAGCGCGGCGGTCCTCTCGGGGCTGGTCGGCGCCAACCTGGCCCTGGCCGGCGGCGTTCTAGCGGTGATGGCCCTGCGCGGGCCTGTCCGTCGTCGCTTTGGCGCCCTGCCCGCCTATCTGTTGTGGCTGACCCCGCCGCTGTGCGCCCTGGCGGCGCTGGCGCCCGCGCCGATCGAGGCCACGCCCCTGGCGCCGATCCTCCTGACCGCCGGCAAGGCCGCCCGCCAAGCTATTCCCCCTGGCCTCGCGACGCCAACGGCGACGACCCTGGTCTTACTGGCCTGGGCCCTCGGCGCGCTGGTGGCGGCCGCCGCCTTCGTCGTTCGACAAGTGCGCTTCACCCAGTCGCTGGGGCCACTGACGCCCCATCCGACCGATACGCGACTGCTGGTCGGCAAACATGTGGGGGCCGGCCCCATGGTGCTGGTCTCTCCCTGGCCCCGCATCGTGGTCCCCGCCGATTTCGACGACCGCTTCCAGGGCGAGGCCCGCGCGCTGGTTCTCGCGCACGAGGGCGTCCACCTGGCGCGTGGCGACGCCCTGATCAACAGCCTGGTCGTCGCGCTCCAGTGCCTGGCCTGGTTCAACCCGATGGTCCACATCGGCGCGCGTCGCCTGCGCCTGGATCAGGAAATGGCCTGTGACGAGGCGGTCCTCGCCCAGCGTCCGCAAGCGCGCCGGCTGTACGCCGAGACCCTGCTGGACGCCCTGCTCGTTCCTCGCGTCGTTCCGTTCGGCTGCCATTGGCCGGCCGGGGGCGCTCATCCCCTGAAGGAGAGACTGATCATGCTGAACATCCCCACCAGAAGCCCAGCGAGGCAAGCGGCGGGTCTGGCCCTCGCCGCGCTGGTCGGCCTCGCCGGCGCCGGCGCCGTCTGGGCCGCCGATGCTCGGCCGACCCCGGCGATCACCCAGCCCAACTGGATCGCCAAGCCGACCGCCGAGGATCTGGCGCGGTTCTATCCGGCGGCGGCCAAGGCGGCCAAGGCCGAAGGCTTCGCCGTCATCGATTGCCGCGTGACGGCGACGGGCCAACTGACCGCCTGCAAGGTGCTGCGCGAGAGCGAGGACGCCTATGGCTTCGGCGCAGCGGCGCTGCAACGGGGGACCATCTTCCAGATGAGCCCCCAGACCCGCGACGGCAAACCGGTCGACGGCGGGCGCGTCGTCATTCCGATCCGCTTCGCGGCGCCCCCGACCTAACCAGTCTCAGCTCCCGGGCTATGAGAGGACCGCCGGCCAGGCCGGCGGTCCTCGAACCCGCTTCGGCGCCGCGTGGGGATGCGCGGCGCCGGGACCAGCGCCCTACCCCCCTGCCAGCCTCGCGGCCGCCAGGGCCAGCAGCGGGATGCCGAGGGTGAGGTTGAAGGGGAAGGTCACGCCCAGTGACAGGGTCAGATAGACGCCGGCGTCGGCCTTGGGCAGGGCCATGCCCATGGCCGCCGGGGCGGCGATGTACGAGGCCGAGGCCGCCAGCACCGCCAGGGCGGCGAGGTCTCCAGCCGGCAGACCGGCCAGCCAGCCCAGGACGAGCGCGACCGAACCGCCCAGGATCGGCAGCACGATCCCCATGGCCAGCAGGCTAAGCTTGAAGCCGCGCGCGGCGGCCAGTTGCTGGCCGGCCCGAACCCCCAGGCCCAGCAGGAACACGCAGAGCACGCCCTGGAACACCGGCCCGGTGAAGGTCGCCAGCTTGGCCCCGCCGGGGTGGCCGGTGATCAGACCGATGAAGAAGCCGCCGATCAGCACCACGCTGGCCGCGTTCAGCAGCACCTCATGGGCCAGCTTGCCGGCCGAGACTCGATCGGGATCCTTGCCGTGCGCGCCATCCCGGGTGGCGATCGCGGCGATGGCGATGGCGGTCAGCAGTCCGGGCGTCTCCATCAGCGCCAGCACGGCCGACATGTAGCCGCCCGCCGCCTGGCCGATCGACGACAGATAGCTCTGGGCTGCGGCGAAGGTCACCACCGACACCGAGCCGTAGTGGGCGGCGGTGGCGGCGGCGGTGATGGTGTTCAGCCCCATCCGCTTGAGCAGGGTGTAGGCGGGCAGCGGCAACAGAAAGCTCAAGACCAGACCCAGGCCCGCAGCCTTCAGGAACCCGGCGTCCAGACCGTGGGCGCGCGCCTCGACGCCGCCCTTGAAGCCGATGCACAGCATCAGGATCAGCGACAGGGTCTTGGCCGCCTCGCTCGGCAGGGCCAGGTCCGAACGCGCCAGGGCGGCGATCAGGCCCAGGGCGAAGAACAGCACCGCCGGCTGCAACAGATTGCCGGCCGCCGCCGACAAGGTCTGAGTGAGAAGATCCACGAAAACGCCCCCTACTAAACTGTGCGCGCACGGCGCGGGGGCTCCTCTACGGGAGGAGTCGTGATTTCCCTTGTTGATTTCTGATATAGCCATGATGAGGAATGCTCATCATGGGGCCATCATGCCGCGCCGCACCAATCTGGACCTCGATCTCGTCCGCGCCTTTCTGGTGGTGTGCGAGCAACGCAGCTTCACCCGGGCGGGCGAGCGTCTGGGGCGTTCGCAGTCGGCCGTCAGCCTGCAGGTGCGACGCCTGGAGGAGCAGCTGGGTCAACCGCTGTTGTCGCGCGATCCGCGCCATGTGGCGCCGACCGAGCAGGGCGCGGCCTTCCTGCCCCAGGCCCGCCGGCTGCTGCGCCTGAACGACGAGATCCTGGCCAGCCTGGGCGCCGACGAGATCGAGGGCGAGGTGCGGCTGGGCGCGCCCGAGGACTTCGCCACCCAGCACCTGCCCGCCGTGCTGGGCTCGTTCGCCCGCAGCCATCCGCGTATCGCCCTGACCGTGACCTGCGATCTCACGCTCAACCTGCTGGACCGCCTGGGCGAGGGCGCCCTGGACCTGGCCCTGGTCAAGCGCGAACCGCTGGGGCCGGATCTGGGGGTGCGGGTCTGGCGCGAGCCGCTGGTCTGGGTGGCGCTGGATCCGGACCTCGCACGCCGCGACGGACCCGTGCCCTTGGTGGCCGCCCCGGCGCCTTGCGTCTATCGCAAACGCGCGGTCGCGGCGCTGGAGGCGTCTGGACGCGCCTGGCGGGCGACCTACACCAGCCCCTCCCTGGCCGGGCAGCTGGCGGCGTTGCGCGGGGGCCTGGGCTTAAGCGTCCTGCCACGCGAGATGGCCCCCGACGATCTCACCATCCTGTCCGAAGGGCTGCCGCGCCTGGAGGACGCCGAGATCGCGCTGCTGAAAGCGCGCGGGACGCCGCCGCCCGCCGCCGAGCGACTGGCCGACCACATTCTGTCGGCTCTGGATCGACAGCGCGTGCAGCCCACGGACAAGCCCCGGCGAGCCTGATCCCGTGCGGCGACTTTTGACTCTTCCGTCAAAATTCTAAACTGGAGCCCAGATACACCAAACCCGCCGCGGGGGATAATCGCGACGGGCTGGCTATTTTCTCGATCATTCGATCTAGGCGGGCGTTTCCTCCCCGAAACGCCGAAGAACGGGAGCTCTCTGTCGGGCTCGTTTCGTCCTTGCAGCGTCAAGAAACGTCAAATTCGTGACGGTGTCAACGCAGCAACCGCCTTTTTCTCAACGGGTTCGCCGAAATTTTGACATTCAGCGTGTTGTTTGGACGCTCGGGTCGAATTTACGTCGGGAATCGCGGTTATTTTTGACAAGACTGTCAAATATTACTTTCGAGCGCCGCGACGAAGCGATCCAGCACCGCCGACCGCGACTCGAACACATAGTCCGGACGCGAGACGGTGACCGGCTCGACACCCGCTTCCGCCAGAGCAGCGGCGGCGTCGAACAGGTCGGCGGTGGCCAGCAAGGCGCCGTTGGCGCGGCGCGAGCCGCCCCGGGCGACATAAGCCGCCACGGCGTCCTGGGCGGCGCGGTCCTGCTCGGCCGGCCAGACCAGGGTGGCCAGCTTGCCCGCCCGGCCCTTGGCCTCGACCACCGACAGCAGCCGGCGCAGGGCGTCTAGCTGCTCGCCGTTCCAGCCGGCGGTCAGGGAGGCGGTCAGCTGGGCCTGGCTCTTGAGGATCACTCCGTCGGACAGGATCTTCAGCCCGTTGGCGGCCAGGGTCGCGCCGGTGGTGGTGATGTCCACCACCAGCTCGGCGGCGCCGGCGGCCGGGGCCCCCTCGGTGGCGCCGCTGCTTTCGACGATGCGGTAGTCGGCGACGCCGTGGCGGGCGAAGAAGGCGCGGGTCTGGGTGACGTACTTGGTCGCCACCCGCAGGCGGCGGCCGGTCTTGGCCAGATGCGCGTGACCGACCTCGTCGACATCGGCCATGGTGTCGACGTCCAGCCAGTTCTTGGGCGCGGTGACCACCAGGTCGGCCCGGCCAAAGCCGAGCGCGCGCAGCAGCATGACCCGGCTGTCCATGTCGTCGCCGCGCTCGCGCAGCAAGTCTTCGCCGGTCACACCCAAGTGCAGATCACCCGAGTCGAGCCCGGCGGCGATGTCGCCGGCGGACAAGAGCCGCACCGACACGCCCGGCAGGCCCGACAGCTCGGCCGAGTAGCCGCGCGCGCCGCCGGTCATCTCCAGCTTGAAGCCGCAGTCGGCCAGCCAGGCCTCGACCTGGTCCTTCAGGCGGCCCTTGGAGGGAATGGCGAAGATCATTGGAGCGCTCGTCATTCGCCGCCTCCCGCATAGGCCCGCGCGGGGCGGATCATGAAGCCGACCGCGCCGGTGTCGGTCGCAACGCCCAGCTTGGCGGGCAAGCCGTCATAGCGGCCGCCGGCGGCCACCGGACGCTCGTCGCCGAGCGAGGCCGAGCGGATCTCGAACAGGTAGCCGTCATAGTAGCCGAACGCGCGGCCGAAGGCGGCGGCGAGCGTCGCGCGCTCCAGGGCCACGCCCCGCTGCGCCATGCCGGCCAGACGCGCGCGCCAGCCGTCGAGAACGGCGTTCAGGCCGCCCGCCTTGGGCCCCGCCAGGGCCGCGATGGCCGAGAGGGCCGCTTCGGGACGGTCCGCCACCGCCAGGAAGGCGCGGACCTTGGCGGCGGGCTCGGGATCCAGGCGCCCGGCCTTGGCGGCGTCGGCCTTTTCCACGAGGCGGCGGGCGATCTCGGCGGGACGACGACCGCCGACGGGCTCGATGCCGGCCAGCGACCACAGCTCCTGCAGCACCGAAGCGGCTTCGGCCTCCGGCAAACCCGCGAGCAGCGCCGCAATGCGCGACTGCTCGCCGGTGGGCGCGGCCACGTCCCCGTCGAGCTCAGCCTTCAACTGGCGCGGCTTGGCGAACGACCGCTTCAGGCGCGCGGCCAGCGGCGGGGCCAGATCCAGGCTGTCGACGAAGGCGGCGAACAGCGAGACGTCGCCGAGGATCAAGCTGAGGTCCTCACGCCCGCCCGCCGTGGCCGAGGCCCAGGCCAGGGCGGCCATCTCGGCGTCGGCGGCGACGCGCCCCTCGAAGGAACTTGGCCCTTCAAAGGCCTCGACGCCCAGCTGCAGGAACTCTTCGGCGCGGTCGGAGCCACGCGGCGCCACGCGGAAGGCCTTGCCCTCATAGCGGCGACGGCCCGCCCCGCCCCCGCCCTCGAAGTGCTGGCGGGCCACGGCGACGGTGAAGTCGGGACGCAGACACGCCTCCTCGCCCGCCTCGCCCGACACCACAAACAGCCGCGAGCGCATGGCCTCGCCGGCCAGGTCGAGCAGCAGGCCCAGCGGCTGCAGCACCGGGGCGTCGGTCAGGACCGCGCCGGCGTCCAGCAAGGGGGCGCGGATAGCATCCAGCGCGTCGGCTGGAATGGAACGCTCGAGCCTCATCCTCAGCCCCCGATGATCTTGCGGACGGCGGAAACGAGCTCGCCGCGCGGGATCGTCTGCTGGCCCGGACGCTCGGCCTTCCAGGCGGCGTTGTCGGCCACGCCCGAGGCGAGCTCGCGACCCAGATCGAGGTCCTTGATCGTCACCGTGCCGGCCGCGATCTCGTCGCCGCCCAGCATGATGGCCGCCGGCGACAGGCGACGGTCGGCGTATTTCATCTGCGGCCGCATGCCCGAGGTCCCGAGATACACCTCGGCCGGAACGCCCGCCGCGCGCAGCTCGCCCACCACCTTGAAGTACTCGGGCATGTGCGCGTCGTCGAAGGCGATGACCACCACCGGCCCTCTGGCCTGCCCGCCCGGCTCACGCCCCGCCGCCCGCAGCGCCGCCGCCAGGCGCGACACGCCGAACGAGAAGCCCGTCGCCGGGGTCACATTGCCGGTGAACCGCGCCACCAGATCGTCATAGCGCCCGCCGCCGCCGATCGAGCCGAAGGTGACCTTGTTCCCCTTCTCGTCGGTGGTGGAGAGCAGCAGCTCGGCCTCGAACACCGCGCCGGTGTAGTATTCCAGCCCCCGCACGATCGACGGATCGATGAAGGCCTGGTCGTCGGCGATGCCAAGGCTGGTCAGGGCCGCGTCGATCCGCGACAGCTCCAGGAGGCCCTCGTCGCCCTCGGCCGAGCCGGCCACCACGCGGGCGATATTGTCCAGCGTCGCGGCGCGGCCACCGGTCGAGCCGGCCTGGACGAAGTCCAGCACCTGGTCGACGGCCTTGCCCTTCAGCCCCGCGCCCTTGGTGAAGTCGCCGCTCTCGTCCAGGCGCCCTTCGCCCAGCAAGAGGCGCACGCCGTCCACGCCCAGGCGGTCCAGCTTGTCGACCGCGCGCAGCACGGCCAGCTTCTGGCCGGCGCTGTCGGCCCCGGCGGCGGTCAAGAGGCCGTTCAAGAGCTTGCGATTATTGATCTTCAGCACCGCCGTCCCGCGCGGCAGGCCCGCCGCCTCCAGCCCCTCGACGGCCATGGCGATGATCTCGGCGTCGGCCTCCGGACGGGCCGAGCCCACCGTGTCGGCGTCGCACTGGATGAACTGGCGGAAGCGCCCCGGCCCCGGCTTCTCGTTGCGCCACACCGGCCCGTAGGCGTAGCGGCGGAACGGCTTGGGCAGGGTCTCCCAGGTCTGGGCGGCGAAGCGGGCCAGCGGCGCGGTCAGGTCGTAGCGCAGCGCCAGTCGGCATATTCGAACGCCCCGGTGTCCAGCGCCTCGAAGCCGTAGCGCTCATAGACCGCCGACACTGCCTCCAGGATCGCGCGCTCCGCCCGCAGGTCACGCGCGCGCTTGTCGGCGAAGCCGCGGGGGCCTCGGGCCTCGGGGCGGAAGTCGGTGTTGGTTTGTTCGGCGTCGGTGGTCATGCGTCGGTCCTAAGTCTTCTAGGCTTCGACGGATGGCGCTTGTGCCAAGCCCCATCCGCTAGGCGGGGCTCTGGCTGGGTACGCTCGGCTTTAGAGCGCGCGGACCCGGCCGATCCCGCGAGGCGAGGTCGGATGGTGGTGGTGGCCGTGATGGTGCGGCGTGCGGGTCATTGCGGGGGCGGTGTAGCGGAGATGGGGCGTGGGGGGAAGGGGGTGCTCAAGGCTAACGCTCACGCTGCGTTGGCAAAGGACACAATAGTTTCGTCAGGAGTATCGTCCGCGACCACTGTCGATGCCTGCGAAAGAACGCCAATCATTGACCCAAGCTTTTCCGCGCTCTCTACAGCGGAAAAACGAGATGGCGGATTGGGAAGACTACCGATGTCGAGATACTTCGCAACAGTCGCGTATATGGACTGCTTAAACGGCGAGACAGCATCAAAAAGCGCCACGCGTTCGCCAATATGCACTACAGCGTCGACGTCCCACTGATGTCCAGACGCGCCTGCGAAGGGCTTGTGGTGCTCAACTTTGCCAAAAATGCGCTCAAGGCGAATAAAGAGCCGCTCTTCAGCGTCCTTAGCATCTTGAGCAATTTGCTTATGACTGACCAGCGTAACGGCGGTCTGGGAGGCATTGGCGACAGCCATAATAGCTCCAACGAGCTGGCTCTCTCCGACGGCGCGGACGAAAAAGGACTTGGAATCAAATTCGACGCCGATGGAGTCCGCGACCTGAGGAGCATGCCTAAGGAAGGATTTAGTGGCGCGAACCGCACGAATTTCTTCGTAGCCTGCCCCCATATCCGACACCGTAAAGTCGCCGGAGAAGCCGCTAACGCGAATGCCGACGAGCGAGCCGCTGGGATAGATGATCGGCATCTGGATGATGCAGCGGCGAGCGCCAAAATCGATACGCACGAGCTGACGCACGATCGAATCCGCCATTTCCTGCGAGAATGCTTGAGCGCTCATATTCTCAACCAAAAAGATCTTCCATCCACTGGGGAGGCGGAAGATTTTCTAACCCCTCGATATTATAGATACGCTGAATATATCGAACGAGTGACTCAAACGTCGGCAACTCCGCTTCGATAGGCTCGGCAATAGGAAGGTTGCCGGTCCTTAGGACTCCGTCCGAGGTCAAGTTCGCACTAAAACTATGCCGATGAGACCCTTCGATAACCCTAAAGCGTAGCCCAGCAGGACCAGCCCCCTTATTTGTGTGGCCCGTCAGCGGCTTCCAATCGACGCGGTCGAGCGTCGCCTTAGATCCTACTGGGCTGTATTCTAAGGAAAAGGATACGTCACGGCCGGGCTCTGAAATCAAGCTGCGGCCATGAAGGAACAGCCCCTCAACGATAGCCCCTCCGATAGCAAGCGGCGCTCTAAACCTTATCTGCCCACCACTATCGGCAGGTTGCCACGCCGAAAGCGGACGCACCGCCTTCCTTGCGGTCATTATTTCCGTATGGGTGAAAGCCATCCTCCAAACCTTAGGCGAACGGCGCGGTTAAGAGAATAACGTTGTTCTCGACGAGCTCCCTCCTTACATCTCACGGCGAGACGATCGCTGGGCGGGCCGGGTTGCTCAAGGACCGCCCGGAGGGCGGCCGCAGCGCGGCGGCGCGCAGCGCCGTCCTTGACCCACCCGGCCCGGCCAGCACGCTGCAGCCTCCAAGAGATGTAAGGCTCGGCCCGACCTTGGGCGGTCGGCTTTTCACTGATCTTTCCTATTAAATCCCGTCATTCCCGCCCTTGTGGCGGGAACCCCTCTGTCCGCCGCAGGTGCGGGAGGTGGCGGACCGCCGGCGGTCCGCTTGCGTCGCGCGTGGCAGCTGAACCAGGGTTTCTCGCCACGAGGGCGAGAATGACGGCGAGTTTGGGGGCGGTAGGGGACGCGCGGCGGTCGGCTTTTCACTGACCTTTCCAATCATAAACACCGTCATCCCGCGCTTTATGCGCGGGACCCATGGTTCAGCTTTCACGTGAGCGCGCGGGTGATCTCCGCCCGTGCGGCGGACAAATGGGTCCCGCGCATGAAGCGCGGGATGACGGCGGGCTTGGCGGGTGTGAAGACCACTCCACCGCCGCCCAGCCCCCTCTCCCATGGGGAGAGGGTCGGGGTGAGGGGGTACGGCGCCCGACGGCGGGCCGGCATAGCGTCAGCCCCCGTAACCCCTCACCCTCCCACCGCTGCGCGGCGGGCCCCTCCCTCTCCCTGAAGGAGAGGGATTCCGACAACGCCCCCTACGTCCCCCGCCGCACCGGGAACAGCGCCCGCAGCGCCGGGTCGCGCAGCCACAGGCCGCCTCACAGGAAGACACCCAGATAGAGGCCAAACAGGGTGTGGCTGAACAGCGGGCTCCCGGCGCGGATCTGCGTCGCCATCGCCCCGCCCAGCAGGCCCGTGAACAGCACCGCGCCCAGGAGGCGCGTGGGCGGGACGAGGTAGAGCACCAGGCACGAAAGCTCGATCAGCCCGATCATCAGCGTATGGCGCGGGTCCCAGCCCAGGGCCCGCAGGGTGTTGGTCGCCGCCGGGTGATGCA
>NCDQ01000477.1 GCA_002280275.1 Caulobacter vibrioides
GACGACGGACATGACCGCAGACGAGATCCACCAGCTTGGCCTGTCGGAAGTCGCGCGCATCCATGGCGAGATGGAAAAAGTGAAAGTCAGATTGTAGGGCGGATCGGCGAAGATCAGGTCGACCGACTTCTCCGGCAGGGCGTTCATCTGCTCGATGCAGTCGCCGTGGATGATGGTTTCCGGCCCGAACTTCATGGTCCCACGTCCTCAAGAAAGAGAGCGGAATCATGAGTCTTTCTGGTAAATCCGGTGTTGAGAGACGTGGTTAGCGGCCCGTTAACCACGGCTTCTCAGGGGCTTTTGAGTCTGATCAGACTCAAAACCTGTTGGCGTTCAAAGGTCTAGCTCGCCGTTCACCGCCGCCGCCGCCAGAGCCGCCTTCACCGGCGCCCAACCCAGGCGGTGGATTGGCGAGGGGCCAAGGCGTCGCAGGCCCTCGACATGGATCGGCGCGTGATAGCCCTTGTGGCCGGCGAAGCCGTAGCCGGGATAGAGCGCGTCCATCTCGATCATGATCCGGTCGCGGGCCTCCTTGGCCAGGATCGAGGCCGCGGCGATCGAGCACGACAGCGAGTCGCCCTTGACCACGGTCTTGACCGGGCAGGGCAGTTCGAACCGGTAGTTGCCGTCCACCAGCGCGAAGGCCGGCGTCACCGACAGGCCCTCGACCGCGCGCCGCATGGCCAGGCCCGCCGCGTGCAGGATGTTGAGCTTGGCGATCTCCTCGATGGAGGCCAGCCCCACGCACCAGGCGATGGCGACATCCTTGATTTCTTCTTCGAGGGCGGCGCGGGCCTTGGCCGACAGCTTCTTGGAGTCGTTAAGGCCCTTGGGGATGCGGTCAGGATCCAGGATCACCGCGCCCGCGCTCACGGGGCCGGCCCACGGGCCGCGCCCGGCCTCGTCCACCCCGCAGACCGGCCCCGGTCCGCAGGCCAGCTCCAGCGTCATGTCGGGTCCGGGCGGCATGGCGGCTGTTTAGGCCGGTTCGGCGCGGATGGGAATCAGCAAGGGCGCGACTGGAGCGGTCCGGCCGATGCCGTTAGGGTCATCTCATGTCACGCTCCTTCGCCGCCTTCGCCCTCTGCGCCGCCTTGCTGGGCGCCGGACCTGTCCACGCCCAGGACGACTGGACGCTGGTCTGGTCCGACGAGTTCAACGGAACCGCGCTGGACGCCGCCAAGTGGACGCCGGCGGCCGATTGCGGCGGCGGCGGCAATGACGAGCGCCAGTGCTATGTCGTCAGTCCCGAAACCCTGTCGGTGAAGGACGGCGCGCTGCGGCTGACCGCGATCAAGCGCAAGACGCGGGGTCTGGCCAATCCGTGGGCCGGGCCGACCGGACCGATGAAGACCGGCGACTACGCCTCGGGCAAGATCGTCACCCAGGGCAAGTTCAGCTGGCGCTATGGACGCGTCGAAGCCCGCGCGCGGGTTCCGGGCGGGCAGGGCGTCTGGCCGGCGATCTGGATGATGCCGGAGTTGTCGACCTACGGCGGTTGGCCAAGGTCCGGCGAGATCGACATCCTCGAGACCGTGAATCTCGGCGCGCCGTGCCCGCCGGTGGGCGAGGCCTGCGCGGATAGCCGCGAGGACCGGGTATTCGGCACGATCCACTTCGCCGGCGATGTCGCCGGCGCGCACAAGCAGGTCAGCGCCAGCACGCCCCTGCCGGCTGCGCCCGACGGCTTCCATGTCTATGGGGTGGAATGGTCGCCCGAGGCGATCGTCTGGTTCCTGGATGGCCGGGAGTACGCCCGCGCCACCCCGGGCGACTGGAAGCGCGACGACCAGCCGGCCGGCGCAGCGCCGTTCGACCAGCCGTTCCACCTGATCATCAACCTGGCGTTCGGCGGCCGCTGGCCCGAGAGCGTCAACGCCAAGGGCATCGACGAATCCGCCCTCCCGGCGACGCTGGAGGTGGACTGGGTGCGCGTCAGTCAACGGATCGGGGGCTAGCGGCAGGGCCTCAGCGGGTCCGCGTGGCCTTGACGGCGTCCAGCACCGCCTCGATCACCGCCTGCGGCTTCTGCAGTTGGACGAGATGCCCCGCGCCCTCCGCCACCCGGCGCTCGCCCCGGCGAGACAGCTTGGCGAG
>NCDQ01000478.1 GCA_002280275.1 Caulobacter vibrioides
GGAAGCTCCGGGCCTGGGCGATCGAGGAACGCCAACACTGCCTCCACGAACACATCGTTCTTGTCGCCCGCTACCATGTGTCCGGCGTTCTCCACGTCCGTGAACTTTGCGTGTGGAACCAGAGTCAGGAACTCTTGGACATCGTCCTGCGAGACAAGTTCGCTCATGCGCCCACGTATCAAGTGCACGGGAATGCGGAGAGAGCTTACGCTTGCCGCAAAACTATCCATCGAACGTCCGTCGCGACCGTGCATGACGCTGGTTACGAAGAGCGGATCCCAGCGCCATCGGTATCGTCCATCTGCATCCTGGCGCAGGTTCTTGCTGAGACCGGTTAGGTCTTTGGAGCGTGCGCGGTTGGGCAGGTAGCGGGCTATCACATCGGCAGCTTCTTCCAGGCTGGCAAAGCCGCTTTCGACATGCTCGGACATGAACCCCATGATCTTGGCCACGCCAGCGGGATTCATGCGCGGCGTGATATCGACTAGCGTCAGCGAGGAGAAAGTTTCGGGCGCGACTAGCGTCTCGACCACCATACCCGCGATCCCGCCGAGCGAAGCGCCGACAACGGCTGGTTTGTCGCCAAGCTGCGCTGCAACCGCAACGAGATCGGCCGCAAACCGCTCCATGCGATAGTCACCAGTCGGCGATCTCGCGCTGTCGCCATGCCCGCGGAGATCGAGCGCGACGGCGCGCCAGCCTGCTGCTGCGAGGCTTGTGCCCGTCTTGGCCCAGGCATGACGCGTCTGCCCGCCGCCATGAGCCAGCAGGACCGTCCCACGGTCAGATGCGCCATAACAGTCAGCGACAAGCGCGACACCCTCGTCGCCGAGGAAAGTTCTCAATTCGAGATCAGCCATGCATCAAACTCTTCAGTCCTTCGGCTTGAGCGCCCGCGCAGCGTGGTGCTAGAGGGCTTCAGTCAGTGTGCGGCAAGCCGGAACATTCTGCGATCACGCACGAGGCGCCGTTTATCTGAGTAGGCCCTGGACCTCCTTTAGAGGTCTTTCGGCAGCGGCGAGGCTTGCGGTTTCGATCGGCGATAAAGGGGGTCCACGGCGTGACGTTCGCCGCACGAAAATCGCAGGCCCCAAGCCGGGCGGACATAGCGACGAGGTCATCGCAATCGTCGATCATCCTTGAGAGCAACGCGCTGATCGGAGAGATGTCGCTAGCTTCCACGAGACGATCAACGATTGGAGGACGCGTCTCCGCCAGCCCGGTACGTACGTCACCGATGCGGGCCGTGATCCGCGCTGTCAGCTGGGGCCTTGCCTGGCAAGTTCGTCGCAGCACTGTAACCACTCCTCGGTGTTCTTGCCTCTAGTGAGCGCCAGAAGCGCTCGGATTGTGCGGGCACCTACGGTTTGGCCGCGCCTGGTGTTCCTGCAGCTACATCAACATGTACGGGCCTCAGCGCATCCGGCGAAAACGCAGTCGCGCTGGAAAGTCTGACAATTGCGCGCAGGCGGCGCGCCGTTGCGCGCACAAAGCTGAGGCGCGCAAGGCTGGCCTGCCGCTGCGCGGTGAGCACATCAAGAAGACGGCCACCGCCCAATTCGTAGTTGCGTCGTTCAAGGCGCAGCGCCTCTTCCGCAAGGTCGCGAGCGTTCTGTTGCAGCGCCAGTTCAGTCTCGGCCGATTCCAGAGACGCCATGGCGTCGGCAACCTCTCCAAAAGCCCGGAGAACCGTCGCACGGTAGCGCGCGTCGGCGCGGCGCGCCTCGGCTTCGGCGCGCTGGACATCGGCCTTAAGGGCGCCATTGCGAAACAGCGGCAGGCTGAGCTGCGGACCAAAACTCCAACCGGACGATGAATAGGAAAAGAGGTCCTCTGGCTGGAGGGTCGTTTGGGTCAGACGGGCGGACAGGCGTATCTGCGGGTAGAGATTGGCCGTGCGAACCCCGATCTCTGCGGTCGCCGCATGAAGTACTGCCTCGGCTGCAAGGATATCCGGACGCCCGTGAATCAATTCGGACGGAATCGCGACAGGGATCTGCGCAGGCGGTGACATGCTGCCGAGGTTGAAGGTGGCCCATGCGGATTCACCGGGCGCCTTACCCGCTAGAATCGCCAGCGCGTGCTGGGCAAG
>NCDQ01000479.1 GCA_002280275.1 Caulobacter vibrioides
CTTGGAGGAAGGACTCGCTGGGTTCGGACTCGAAGAACCAGGACAGGACCTCCGGGTCCAGAAGCCGCCAACGCGCACGAGGGCTGACACGGGTTCCAGTCTTCGGTCGGCTTTCAACTAGGCCCTTGGCCGCGAGAATTCGGATGGCTTCACGATAGGCGCTTCGCGAAACCTGGAAGCGTTCGCTGGCCTCGATCTCATTGGTGAGGACGTCCCCGGGCTGATGCTTGCCCGAGACAATCGCCGCGCCGAGCGACCGAGCGATCGCCCCGTGGAGGCGCCCCGATGACGCTTCCTCGCGTTCGGTTTCGCCGCCGACCTCTTCGCGCCTCGCCTTGGCCACTCGCTCGCCGCTCCAGTTTGCATTGCTGGGCGATCGCCCCGCGCTCGGGGACTCTAGGAAAGTTGCGGGGGCCGCAACAAGGGAATTCAGTCGCCACCTCAAAGGCGCTGGTTTGACAGCGCGGTCAGGACCGTTATTTGTCTGACCATTATGGTTCTACGGAGTTCAGGCCGGTGGTGCTTCGATTCGCGCAGCTGAAAACACCGGAAGGCGACCGACGGCTCGTCGCGATCGACAACGCGCGCAGGGCGCGCCGCGTTGAGGTCGCCGATACGCTGTACGAGCTGGCCCAGGTCGCTATCCGCGTCGACGTGACGCTGTCGGAAGCCGCCCAAGCCCGGCCCTTGGGTGAGACCCTGGATTTCGACGCCGCGCTCGCCGAAGGCCGGGTGCTGCCTCCCATCGACCATCCCGATCCCGCGCACCTGCTGATGACGGGCACCGGCCTCACCCACCTGGGGTCAGCCGAGAGCCGCGATCAGATGCACAAGGCCGCCCTCGCCCACCAGGCCGGCGCCGACGAGCCATTGACCGATTCCCGGCGCATGTTCCTGATGGGCGTCGCCGGCGGCAAGCCGCCTGCCGGCGAGGTCGGCGTGCAGCCCGAGTGGTTCTACAAGGGCGACGGCTCGCAACTGGTCGGACCCGGGCAGCCCCTGATTTCCCCCGCCTTCGCCGAGGACGGCGGCGAAGAGCCGGAAATCGCCGGTGTCTACATCGTGGGTCCCGACGGAACGCCGTATCGCCTGGGCTATTGCCTGGCCAATGAGTTTTCCGACCACGTCGTGGAACGCGGCAACTATCTCTGGCTGGCCCATTCCAAGCTTCGTAACGCCGCCCTAGGTCCCGAACTGCTGACCGGCCGCCTGCCCGAAGAGATTCATGGCTCGAGCCGGATCATCCGCGACGGAAAGATCGCGTGGGAGCAGCCCTTTCTGTCCGGCGAGGGCAACATGTCACACGCCTTGGCGAACCTGGAACATCATCACTTCAAGTACGACCTGTTCCGGCGTCCAGGCGACCTTCACGTTCACTTCTTCGGCGCGGCCACGCTCTCCTTCGCTTCCGGGTTCCAGACCCAGGAAGGCGATGTCTTCGAGATCGAGGCCCCGCCATTCCACTACCCCGCGCGCAACACGCTCGTGCGCGCCCCGGCGACCGTGACGACGATCAAGTCACTATAGAGCGGCCCAGCCGCCAACAACGATATCAAGGGAGAGGACCATGAAGCTGAAGACCATCGCGCTGTGCGGCGCGGCGCTCCTATTCGCCGGCGCGACCCAGGCGGCGGACCTCTCGCGCAAGCCGTTCGGCAAGCTGCACTCAGGCGAAGCCGTCGAAGCCCTCACCCTGACCAACGCCAACGGGGTGAGCGCGACCGTGATTACCTACGGCGCGACGTTGCAGTCGCTGATCGCGCCGGGGCGGGACGGAAAAACCGCCGACGTCGCCCTAGGTTTTGCGGACGCCACCGGCTACGCCAGCAACAACAGCTATTTCGGGGCCAGCGTCGGCCGGTTCGCCAACCGGATCGGCAAGGGGCGCTTTTCCCTCGACGGCAAGACCTATCAGCTGGCCTTGAACAACGACGGCGTCGCGGCCCTGCATGGCGGCCTGAAGGGCTTCGACAAGGTCGTCTGGAAGGTTCTGGAGGCCAAGGCGGGCCCAGTCGCCTCCGTGACCTTCGGTTATGTCAGCCCGGATGGCGAAGAAGGCTATCCGGGCACGCTGAACGTCACCGCGACC
>NCDQ01000480.1 GCA_002280275.1 Caulobacter vibrioides
AGCCAGGGGCAAAACCAGCAGCGTTGCGCAGGAGGCCCCCCAGAACCACGCGAACTTGTGCGCCTCGCGAGCGGCCTCATCGATGTTGCGCCAGTAGATGATGCTGGGGATCAGGGCCGCTGGGACGAGCACCGCGCAGGCCACCGCGATCAGAGCGGATGGAACCTTCAGGTCCATTTCTTGGACCAGCGCGTAGCCGGCGCCGCAGATCGCGCCGATGATGCAGCAGCCGACCAGAGCTTGCTGAGCGATGGTTTGGCGGCGCGCCTGGCGTCCCGATTGATCGGTCATCGTCGTAACTTCCTAGTTATTTCGCTTAGCGACCGGCCAGCGCTTCGACGGCGCCGTCCTGCTCGGTCTTTGCGGTGTCCTTGGGGCCCTTCGAGGGGCGCTCGCGCAGAACCAGGAACAAGGTCGCCCACAGCGTGGCGATCCCCAGGGCCAGGCCGACCGCCAGCAGCGGCCCGCCCATCTCACGCGCAGCGCTGGTGGCCACCACCAAAGACCCGGAGCTGGCCGCCATGCCGATCGCCAGCTTCTGGGCGCGGGTGGCGGGGGTGCGTTGAGCGGTCTTCTTCATGACAAGCCTCCTCGTCGAAATGACAAGGATGTTTGTCATGCATTTCCGCAGACATGTCAAGCTTGGTTGTCATTTTGTCATGCGAGCAAGACTAAATGACGGATCTGCTTGATGTTTCAGGCGGCGCGACGGCCCAGGAAGGGATCTTCTCGAAGGGCTCCGCCCGTCAGACCGCGCCAATGGACCGCCACGAGTCGCCGCCGCGCCAAGGCGCGCCCCAGGACGCCGGGCGCCGGCAACGCCATCACCTCCCAGCCATAGCGTGAGAAGCGATCGCCAAAATCGGCCCAGCGGATGACGCGCCCCTCGGCGTCCTGACGCCAGACAGACTTGTCGCAGCCGGGGATCCGCGCGCAGCGATCCCAGGCCTCAACGCGGCCTTGAAGGATCAGGAACGGGTCATGGACGATGCGGGCCAAGAAGGGCCTCCGTAGGAACCTGCGCCACCCTCCGCTCGGAACGGGACTGAGTCGCGCCCCCGGAGAACGACGACTAGGATTTGTGTAACCGCACAGAGTGTCCACTAGATGTGGTTGCGGCGCGTTGACGCGCGCCCCCCCCTGCGACAGGTCATCGGACACGGCGCGCCGCTGCTCCCGTCCGAGGGCGTGCGCCGACGGCTGATCCGATCGTCCCTGCGGAGCGTCACGCGACATCGCCAAAAGGCCCGTGTAAAAGCACGCGCCCAGAAAACCGCATCTCGGTTACCCTGCCCGTAACCCGGGCCGCGACCTATCGCCCCAAGTCAGAAGACTTTAGCGCCAAGCCTTGAAGTGCTTGGACAATTTGAGGCCTTGCCGCTGGTAGTGCGACCCGCCTTCGCCATAGAGCCGGACCGGCCGGGCGGTCAGCGGTTCGTAGACAAGGCGCGCCACCGTCTGGCCGTCCTCAAGCAGGAACGGCGTCTCGTGGCTGCGCACCTCCAGCACGCCCTTGGAGCCGACGGCTGCGGCCTCTTCGGTGCCGAAACCGGGATCAAAGAAGCCGGCGTAGTGGACGCGGAACTCGCCGACCGACGGATCGATCGGCGTCATCTCGGCCGCCTCCATCACCGGGATCTCGATGTCGTCCTTGCTGGCCAGAATGTAGAATTCGCCTGGATCCAGCAGCAATTCGCCGTGGCGGGCCTCAAGCGGCTCCCAGTAGTCGCGCGGATCGTGACCGTCCTCGTGGTCGAGATCCACGACACCGGCGTGGCGACGCCCGCGGAAGCCGACGATCCCAGTGTCAGACAGCAGATCGACCCCAACGCTGCGGGTGGCCAGCTTGGCCGGCTCGCCGCGCTTCAGGCGCAGCTGGTTCAGGCGCGTGCCGGCGCGAACCAGAACCGAAAAGGTCTGTGGCGCGATCTCCATGTACAGCGGCCCGGTGTAGCCCGCGTCTACGTCGTCAAAGGCGCGGCTGTGGTCGGTGAGCAGGCGCACGAAGACATCCACCCGGCCGGTCGAGCTCTTGGGATTGCCGCGCGCCGACACGGTCATCGGCAGGGCCAGGCGTTCCTG
>NCDQ01000056.1 GCA_002280275.1 Caulobacter vibrioides
GAGGACAGCCAAGGCTGGCGGCTGGAGGCCCGGGCGGGGGCGGGGATCGTCGCCGACAGCGATCCGCACGGTGAGCGCCTGGAGACCGAGGCCAAGATCGCGGCCCTGAAAAAGGCGCTGACCCAATGACCACACCGGACGCCGTCCCCCTGAACGACCGCGGCCTGCTGCTGGGCGATGGGTTGTTCGAGACCATGCTGGCCGTGGACGGGGTGATCGCGCAGCTGCCCGCCCACCTCGACCGGATGGCCGCCGGCTGCGCGGTCCTTGGACTGCCTTTCGATCGTGACGCCGCCCAGCGCGCGGTCGTCGGCGCTGCGCCGGGGGCGGGACGCTTTGCGATCCGTCTGACCCTGACCGCCGGATCGGGCGGACGGGGGCTGGATCGACCGGACGCGCCGGCGCAACGCCTGTTCGCCACCGCCGCGCCCTCGAGCCCGGTCACGGCGCCCGCCGCACTGATCGTGGCGAACACGCGTCGCAACGAAGGCTCGCCCGCCTCGCGCCTGAAGACCCTGTCCTATCTCGACAACGTCCTGGCGCGGGCCGAGGCCCGATCAGCCGGCGCCGACGAGGCGGTGATGCTGAACAATCGCGGCGAGATCGCCTGCGCGTCGGCGGCGAACCTTGTCTGGCTAGCGGACGGGCGGCTGTTCACGCCGCGCCTGGACTGCGGGGTGCTGGCGGGGATCACCCGCGCGCGCCTGCTGGCGGCCGAGCCGGTCGAGGAGGTCGCGGTCGGGGTCGAGGCCCTCGATCGCGCTGAAGCGGTGGTGCTGACCAATAGCCTGATCGGCGCGCGGCCGGTGTCGCGGCTGGGAGCGCGGGCGCTGCCCGAGCACCCGCTGGCGGCGCGGCTGAAGGCGATCCTGGAGATCTAGCTCGACGCCGACCAGATGACCGTGTCCACCTTGCGGGGGCGCAGGTAGAAAGTGCGCTGGAAGGTGATGTCCCGGGGCATCACCAGCTTGATCGGCGAGGCGTAGGCGTAGCTGGCGCGGGCCATGATCACGCTCTGGCTGGCGGGCAGGACGCCTACGGGCACGTTCGTCAGAACCGCGCCCTGGGCGGGGCAGGTCGACATGCCGCTGGCGGACGCCCGCGACCAGGCCACGGTGTCCCGGCCCGTCGAGTCCGAGGTGATGCTGGCGACGCACATTTTCAGCGAGGCGGCGGGGAAGGGCGCCATGATGATCGTGCCGATCTTGAAGACGTCGGTCATCTTGGTTGGGCCGGTCTGATGGGTCTGCGCCACCAGGTCGCCGATCTGCGAGGCGATGTTGGACAGGCGCCGCTGGGCCATCATCGCCTGGGTCACTTCGGCCAGGCCGCAGTACATGACGATCATGACGGGCGCGATCAGGGCGAACTCGACGGCCGAGACGCCGCGCTTGTCGCGCCAGAAGCTGGACAGGGGACGGCGGCTCATGGGTCGTAAGGCTCGTTGGTGAACGAGGTGGCGGCGTAGATGATCCGCTTGCCGTTCGAGCTTTGCAGGCCGGTGTTCAGCATCGGGGTGATCAGTGGCCAGGTGTAGTAGGCGCGCACCAGAACGATGGAGCCCGATACGCCGGGGTTCCAGGCCATTGTGGTCGGCACGGTGGTGTTGATCGCCGAGTTCGTGCCTGTGGCATAGTCGCTGAAGGTGTTCACATCGATCTGAAGCGCGGTCGAGCACTTCGAGCCCAGCCAGCTCATCCGGTTGCAGACGGCGGTCTTGAACGCGCCGGCGTCGGCGCCCGCGGTCTGGACCTGCCCGGTGCGGATGGTGCGACCGGCGTCGATCACCGCGCTCTCAAGCGTGATCGAGACCAGGAACACCAGGCCCAGTTCGATGATAGCGAACAGCAGCATCAGGAACGGGATGGCCACCAGGGCGAACTCGACGGCCGTCGCGCCTTCGTCGGCGCGCGCGAAACGGCCGGCCGAGCGGGCCAGTCGGAGACGTGCGCGGGTGATGAGGGCGGGGGAGGCCATGCGGCGGGCGGTCCTGCTTTCACAGGCACGCTAGCCTAACGATCCTAACCACAGGTTAGTACGCGCGCGCACGTGAGCGCGGGCGCTCGGGAGCGCTACGGCGCGCCCGGACCCAGCCGCGTGCATTGCGCGGCGCAGGCGTAGTGGTTGGCCGTGGCCCCGCGATAGACGGTGACGCCGCCGCCGCCGTTCTCGGAGACCACCACCTGGCGATCGGCCAGAGCGCGGCCGCCGGCGCCGAAGGCCAGCAGGCTGGTCACGCCGGGTCGCTTGCCCAGCACCACCAGGGTGCGGTCGTTGACGACGCTGACGTCCGCGATGCTGGGATCGCCCACAACGATGTCTCGAACCGGGCCCGCGAGGCTCACATAGGACGCCTGACCGGCGGAGACGGGCAGGTCCACCGACGCGGCGTTGGTCGACGTCGTCGCCGAGACCGGCTCGACCGCCAGGGTCTGAGCCCCCGCGGTGGCGGCCGCAAGGGTCGCGAAAGCGGCGATGACGAGGGAGAGACGACGCATGAAGGTTTCCGATCCCGGATCCGAACGAGCCCAGGATCACTTTTTTTGGTCAACAAAAGACTAAAATTCGCCGGCGTGCGGCTAAGCGTCGCTTGAGAAAGTCCTTGAATCAAAAGGGCTTGGGCGCGCTCGCAGAGTTCATGGTTAAGAACAAATAACGGTAAATACAAATAAACCAAAAGAAAAGCGCGATAAAATATTCGCTGTTTACTGGCCATTAAGTGTGAGCGGCGACATTGATCGTGTTTTCGGGGGTGAGCAAGTCGAACGGCTTGAGAGCCTCAAATCAACTAGCTCTGGTTTAGGAGACCAAGTCATGACCAAGTTCGTCACGCGCTTCCTGAAGGATGAATCGGGCGCCACGGCCATCGAATACGGCCTGATCGTCGCCCTGATCGCCGTTGTCATCGTGACCGCCGTCACGACCCTCGGCACCAACCTGAATACCGCCTTCACGAAGGCCGGCACCGCTGTGTCGACGGCCGCTGGCACCTAAGCCACCGACGTCACGCTCGAAAAGAAGAGGGTCGAGGCTCCCGCCTCGGCCCTTTTCTTTGTTTTGATTGCGCTGTTGTCTTGGGGGCAAGACTTCTGAGCACGGCGCGAAGAAACCATTACTTCACGGGTCCGCCGCAGAATGGCGCGATCCGTCACCAAGGCCCGTTTCGCCCCATGCAGGCTCTTCAGATCCCGCTGCTGCTGATCTTTCCGGCCCTGGCCATCGTCGGGGCGTTGAAGGACCTGACTAGCTACACGATCCCCAACTGGATCTCGCTGGCCCTGATCGCCGCCTTTGTTCCGGCCTCCCTGGTCAGCGGTGCGCCGCTTGGGCAGATCGGGCTTTGTCTGGCGGTCGGTGTTGGCGCGCTGGTGCTGGGTATGGGGATGTTCGCCGCCGGCTGGATCGGCGGCGGCGACGGCAAGCTGTTCGCGGTCTGCGCTCTGTGGCTGGGCTGGCCCGCGGCCCTGCCGTTCATGCTCTATACGGGCCTGGCGGGCGGCGCTCTGACCTTCGTCATTCTGGCCCTCCGCTCGGCCTGGCTGGCGCCGGCGGTGGCCGGTGGGCCGGCCTGGCTGCGAAAACTGGGGACGACAGGCGGCGACCTGCCCTATGGCGTCGCCATCGCGGTGGGGGCTCTTGCGGCCTTCCCGCACGGGGCGCTGGCCCGGCAAGTCCTGGGTTGACGCGCGTTCATCTCTGACTCCTGGCGCGACAGCCTGTCGCGTGATCGATCGACTCCCCGAGCAAAACTTTTAGCGGGCGTTAACCATGTGGCGGCCACCATGGGGCGTGGCCAGAAAGGCTGACTGACGAATCGTGCGCGCTCGCCGGACCGGCGGCCGTGCGGCTCACCCTAGAGTTCCAGCCTGCTCATGAGCCCCGTTCGCCTATTGATCGTCCTGATCGCCGCGGTGTCGGCCATCGGCCTGGCCGTGGTGCTGCAGCGCGCCCTGGGCGGCGCGCCGGCCAAGCCGACCGGCCTGGTCGAGGGCGCCGGCGCGCCCGCTGCGCAAGGCAAGCCCATGACCCAGGTCCTGGTCGCCAAGCGCGACCTGCCCGTCGGCACGCGCCTGGTGGCCGCCGATGTGGGCTGGCAGGCCTGGCCCAGTGATTCGATCAATACGGCCTTCATCACCAACGGCGCCGCCCCCGCCGCGCCGGACGGCAAGGTCGATGCGGCCAAGGCGGCCGTCGCCGCCACCGCCGACCAGATGATCGGCGGCGATCCGGCCAAGGTGGTCGAGGGCGCGATCGTCCGCGACCCGATCCTGGTCGGCGAGCCCATCACCCCCCGCAAGATCGTGCGGGGCGGGGAGGGCGGTTACCTGTCCGTGGTCCTCACCCCCGGAAAGCGCGCCATGTCCGTGCCGGTCACCTCCGACACCGCCGTCGGCGGCTTTATCCTGCCGGGCGATCGCGTCGACGTTTTGTCGACCCGCGACGCGCCCGCCGCCGGCGATGCGGGCGGCAAGGTCACGGTCGCCGAAACCGTGCTGCAGAACATTCGCGTGCTGGCCCTCGACCAGGCCACGGCCGCCGAGAAGGACGCCAAGTCGATCGTCGCGGCCACCGCCACCCTCGAGGTCGGCCCCGTCGAGGCCGAGACCCTGGCCCGCGCCAAGGCTGACGGCCCCATCACCCTGGCCCTGCGCGCCTATACCGACATGGGCGGTCCGTCGGGCGTGACCCGACCGGTCGCCGGCGACGACTCCACCGTCCGTATCAACCGCGGCGGCCAGACCACCAGCGTGGCGGTGCGTCCATGAGCCGCCCGGTGAACGCTTCTTTCGTGAAAGCCTCCATGTCTGCTTCGCGTCGCTTCCTGACGGTGTCCGCCGCCGGCCTGCTGGCCATGGCGCCGGCCGCGCCGGTTTTCGCCGATGGGCCCATCGGCGGGACGCACACCTACCGGCCGCCCGCGCGCGTCACCCGCGCGCCCGTCGCGCCGCCTATGCCGGTGATGACGCGCTCCGAAGATCAGGTGGCGCGCGTCGTCATGACCGCCGACCAGAGCGCCGCGACCCTGGAGCTGGCCAAGGGCAAGTCGGCTATCGTCGAGCTGCCCAGCGAGGTTCGCGACCTCTTGGTGACCAACCCGCAGATCGCAGACGCGGTGCTGCGCGACAAGCGCCGCATCTACATCGTGGGTCTGGCCGAAGGCACGACCGACGCGGCTTTCTTCGACGCCGCCGGCCGCCGGATCCTGTCGCTGAGCATCCGGGTCAGCCAGCCGGTCGACCAACTGGCCGCCACCCTGGGCAGGATCATGCCCGACGCCAAGATCACCGTCTCGCCCATCCGCGACAGCGTGGTGCTGAGCGGCGTGGTCCGCAGCGCCTCCGAGGCCGAGGGCGCCGCCCGGATCGCCGCCCAGTTCGTGGGCTCGCCCGACAAGGTGCTGAACATGATCAGCGTCGCCGGCAAGGACCAGGTGATGCTGCAGGTCCGCATCGTCGAGGTGCAGCGTAACGTCATCAAGCAGCTGGGCGTCGACCTCAACGCGGTGATCGGCCAGCTGGGCGAGACCCAGTACACCTTCGGCATGGCGCCCAGCTACGGCGTCAACGGCAGCCTGCTGGGCGGCGTGACGGGCGGCTACAAGGCCGACACCACCAAGCAGCCGCAGGTGATGCGCTACAACCCCATCACCGACGCCTACGACCTGCCCGCGGTGGACCGCGAGAGCGACATCGCCACGATCCAGAACACCGCCGGCAGCGCGGGCCTGAACTCGGCCAAGGGCATGATCCAGGCGTTCGAACGCGTGGGTCTGGTCCGCACCCTGGCCGAGCCGAACCTGGCGGCCGTCTCCGGCGAAGCCGGCCAGTTCCTGGTCGGCGGTGAGTTCCCCGTCCCGACGGGCAGCGACCAGAGCGGCAAGGTGACGATCGAGTTCAAGCCCTATGGCGTCGGCCTTGGCTATACGCCGGTGGTGCTGTCGGGCGGCCGCATCTCGCTGAAGCTATCGACCGAGGTGTCGGAGCTGACCAGCCTGGGCGCCTTCACCCTGAGCGCGGGGACGAACACCGCCCTGACCGTTCCGGGTCTTTCAGTGCGTCGCGTCGAGAGCACGGTCGAGCTGCCCTCTGGTGGGTCGCTGATGCTGGCGGGCCTGCTGCAGCAGACCACCAAGGAGACGATCGACTCGCTGCCGGGCATGACCAGCATGCCGATCCTGGGCTCGCTGTTCCGGTCGCGTGACTTCCTGAACAATCAGACCGAGCTGGTGATCATCATCACGCCGTACATCATCGACCCGACCAAGCCGCAGAACCTGCAGACGCCGGCCGATGGCCTGCGCTTTGCGGGCGACATGAGCACGGTGCTGCTGGGGCGGTTGAACAAGGTGGTCAAGGCGCCGGCCGGCGCCAATGCGGGGCGCGCCTATCAGGGCCCCGTCGGTTATGTGATCGAGTAGGACGCCGCCATGACGCTTCGCCTTCCCGTCAAGACCGTCCTCTTCGGCGCCGCCCTGCTGGGGCTGGCCGCCTGCGCCTCGACGCCGCCCGACCAGGGGCCCAGCAAGCTGGCCGCCACCGAAACCCAGCAGTGGATGGACCGTATCAAGGTCGACGCCGCGCCGGACGAGATCCTGCTGAAGCCGCACGCCGCAGGCCTGTCGGCCAACCAGTCGGCGGCGCTGGAAGCGCTGGTGTCCCGCTGGCTGGAGGCCGAGGCCCGTGAGCTGGTCGTCACCGCGCCGCACACCGCCGGCGGCATGGCCATCCAGATCCGCGACCGCCTGGCCGTCCTGGGCGCCGGCTCGCGCGTGCGGGTCGTCGGCGTCGATCCGGCCGCTGCCGAAGAGGGCGCGATCCGCGTCGGCTTCGTCCGTTACGAGGCCCAGCCGATCAAGTGCGGCCAACGCTGGGAGAACCTGGCGGCGACACGCGACAACACCGTGCACGAGAACTTCGGCTGCGCCATGGCGGCCAATATCGCCGCCCAGGTCGCCAATCCCGAGGACCTGATCCGGCCGCGCGACATGACCCCGGCCGATACGGGGCGCCGCGACACCGTGCTGGGCAAGTACCGCAAGGGCGAGATCACCAGCTCGGCCAAGGATGCGCAGGCCAGCGGCGCCGTCTCGAAGGCGATCCAGTAATGCGGCCGACCGAAAACGATCCGTTTGATCTCGGCTTCGACGCCGCCGACGAGTTCACCACCGGCGCGAGCGATCCCTGGCGCTCGTCCGCCCCGTCGCTGACGCCGGCCGGCGGATTCGAAGACCCGTTCGCCGACTTCCCGCCGGCGCGCCCCCGCGAGGACGCGGCCCCGCCGGCCCGCTCGTCGCAGGTCGCCCCGCCGACCACGCGGCCCACGCCGCAGGCGCGGCCCGTCCAGTCCGCGGCGCCGGCCCCTTCCGTCAGCGACCATGATGACCGGGCGCTGGACATTCCCGTCGGGGCGTCCAGCGCGCACGCGCCTGCCTATGACGAGCCGATCGTCGATAGCGGCCTGGGCGATGCGGTGATCCCGCGCATCACCATCCACGCCTTCTGCGCCCGGCCCGAGACCGCCGCCCTGATCGAGAAGGCGGCCGCCGACCGTCGGATGTCGCGGGCCGCCACCATCGTTCGCGACGGCGGGCTGGAAGCGGCGGTCGACTACTACCAGAACCAGCCCACGCCCTCGCTGGTGATGGTCGAGACCCTGGACGGCGCCCAGCGCCTGCTGCACCTGCTCGACAGCCTGGCCCAGGTCTGTGACCCGGGCACCAAGGTGGTCGTCGTGGGCCAGACCAACGACATCGCCCTCTATCGCGAACTGATGCGCCGGGGCGTCAGCGAATACCTGACCCAGCCGCTGGGCCCGTTGCAGGTGATCCGCGCGGTCGGCGCGCTGTACGCCGATCCGGCCGCGCCGTTCACGGGGCGCCAGATCGCCTTCGTCGGCGCCAAGGGCGGGGTGGGGGCCTCGACCCTGGCGCACAACTTCGCCTGGGCGATGGCCGAGAAGATGCAGACGGCGACCGTGCTGGTCGACCTGGATCTGGCCTTCGGCACCGCCGGCCTCGACTTCAATCAGGATCCGCTGCAGGGCGTGCTGGACGCGCTGAGCCAGCCCGACCGCCTGGACCCGGTGCTGATGGACCGGATGATGGTGCGCTGCGCCGACCGCCTGTCGCTGTTCGCCGCGCCGGCCTCGCTGGACGACGACTACGAGTTCGGCGCCGACGCCTTCGAGGAAGTCACCCAGAAGATCCGCGGCGCGGCTCCCTTTGTGGTGTTGGACCTGCCGCACGTCTGGAACGCCTGGAGCCGCCGGGTGCTGATCGGTTCGGATGAGCTGGTGGTGGTGGCCACGCCCGATCTGGCCAGCTTGCGCAACGCCAAGAACATCATCGACCTGGTCCGGGGCTCGCGCCCCAACGATGCGCCGCCGCGTCTGGTTCTGAACCAGGTGGGCGTGCCCGGCCGCCCCGAAATCCCGGTCAAGGATTTCGGCGAGGCGCTGGGCGTGCACCCGTCGCTGGTGCTGCCGTTCGATCCCAAGCCCTACGGCCAGGCCGCCAACAACGGTCAGATGCTGGCTGAGGTGGCGCCCAAGTCGAAGGCCGCCGAGGGGCTGGAGCACCTGGCGCGCCTGATCAGCCGGCGTGAGCCGCCGCCGGCGCAGAAGACCTCGCTGTTCTCGGGCCTGTTCAAGAAGAAGTAGATGTTCGGTAAGCGCGACCCGTCAGCCTCCGGCGATTCCAAGGCGCCGCCCCCCGCTCCGGCGGGCGGGGCGGCCATCGCCACGCGGCCGCAACGTGTCGAGCCGGTCTCCGCGCCAGAACCTAAGGCGCCGGCGCCCAAGGTCAGCGGTCCCGCGCCCAAGGCCACGGCGGGCCTCGAGCAGCTGCGCGCCGCCCAGGGACAGCCGCAGACGACCAACATTGTTCGTGAGCAGAGCGACTACTACCACGCCACCAAGACCACGATCTTCAACGCGCTGCTGAACACCATCGACCTGAGCCAGCTGGCCCAGCTCGACCAGAAGCAGGCGGGCGAAGAAATCCGCGACATCGTCGCCGAACTGGTGGCGATCAAGAACGTCTCGATGTCGGTCGCGGAACAGGAGCACCTGGTCCAGGACATCATCAACGACGTCCTCGGCTATGGCCCGCTGGAGCCTCTGCTCAGCCGCGACGACATCGCCGACATCATGGTCAACGGCGCGCACCGGGTGTTCATCGAAGTGGGCGGCAAGGTCCAACTGACCAATGTCCGCTTCCGCGACAATCTCCAGCTGATGAACATCTGCCAGCGGATCGTCAGCCAGGTCGGCCGCCGGGTCGACGAAAGCTCGCCGATCTGCGACGCGCGCCTTCCCGACGGTAGCCGCGTCAACGTGATCGCGCCCCCCTTGGCGCTGGATGGTCCCACCCTGACCATCCGGAAGTTCAAGAAGGACAAGCTGACCATGAAGAACCTGGTGGAGTTCAACTCCATCAGCCCGGAAGGGGCGCGGGTTCTGGGGGTCATTGGCGCCTGCCGCTGCAACATCGTGATTTCGGGCGGCACCGGCTCAGGCAAGACGACGCTGCTCAACACCATGACCGCGTTCATTGACCCCACCGAGCGGGTCGTTACCTGCGAGGACGCCGCCGAACTGCAGTTGCAGCAGCCGCACGTTTTGTGCTT
>NCDQ01000481.1 GCA_002280275.1 Caulobacter vibrioides
TTTATTTTGGTTTTTTGGGCACCCTGAAGTATATATTTTAATTTTACCTGCTTTTGGTATTACCCATGGAGGCCCAGTCGCCGGCAGGGACGTGGTGCTGCTGTCGTCGGGGCTGGGCGGCTCCGGCGCGTTCTGGGCGCCGCAGATGCAGGCCCTGACCCAGCGCTGGCCGGTGGTCACCTACGACCATCGCGGCACGGGGCGCAGCGTCCGCGAGCTGCCGCCGCACTACACCGTCGCTCACATGGCCGAGGACATGGTCAAGGTCATGGACGCCCTGGGCCTGGCAAAAGCGCACGTGGTCGGCCACGCGGCCGGCGGCAACGCCGGGCTGCAACTGGCGCTGGACCATCCGGACCGCCTCGCCAAGCTGGTGGTCGTCAACGGCTGGAGCCGGCCCGATCCGCATATCAAGCGCTGCTTCGACACCCGCATCCATCTGCTGAACGACACGGGCCCTGAGGCTTATGTCCACGCCCAACCGATCTTCCTCTATCCGGCCGACTGGATCTCGCGGAACCACACCCGGCTGATGGCCGAGGAAGCGCACCATGTGGCCGGTTTCCCGCCGCGCGAGGTGATGCTGGCGCGGATCAACGCCCTCCTGGCCTTCGACATCGACGCACGCCTGGAAGAGATCACCCACCGCGTCCTGATCAGCGCCAGCGCCGACGACATGCTGGTGCCGATGAGCTGCTCCCAGCGCCTGGCCGGCCGCCTGCCCAACGCCGACTTCCAGCAAGTCGCCTGGGGCGGGCACGGCTTCACCGTCACCGATCCCGAGACCTTCAACGAGGGTCTGGTGAGTTTTCTGGAGGGGACGTGATGAGCCAGCGCCCCCTCCGTCACGCGGCTTGGCCGCGCGCCACCTCCCCCGTTGCACGGGTGAGGAGGACACAGCTTTTCACCCTCCTGCCCCGCTTGCTGGGGAGGTGGATCGGCGCCGTCAGGCGTCGAGACGGAGGGGGCGTCATGCCGCCCTCTCACCCGACTTCCCCGGCGAACGCCGGGGTCCAGATCGAACCCACGCTCCTCGTTGGCGGGAACAGCCCGCAGGCGCGAACACCCCAAACGCTCCGGATGAATCTGGGCCCCGGCATTCGCCGGGGATGTCGGATCGAAGGAACCAGAAGAACAGGAACCCCACCATGCAGGTCGGCGTCTTCATTCCCATCGGCAACAACGGCTGGCTCATCTCCGAGACCTCGCCGCAGTACATGCCCAGCTTCGAGCTGAACAAGGAGATCACCCAGAAGGCCGAGCAGTACGGCTTCGACTTCGCCCTCTCGATGATCAAGCTGCGCGGGTTCGGCGGGAAGACGCAGTTTTGGGAGCACAATCTGGAGAGCTTCACCCTGATGGCGGGCCTCGCCGCGGTGACCTCCAAGATCAAGATCTTCGCCACCGTGGCCACCCTGACCATCCCGCCCGCGATCGTGGCGCGCATGGCCTCGACCATCGACTCGATCGCCCCCGGGCGCTTTGGCGTGAACCTGGTCACCGGCTGGCAGAAGGCCGAGTATTCGCAGATGGGCCTCTGGCCCGGCGAGGCGCACTACACTGACCGCTACAACTACCTGGCCGAATACACGACCGTGCTGAAGGACCTGCTGGAGACCGGCGTCTCGGACTTCAAGGGCCAGTACTTCACCATGGACGACTGCCGGGTCAGCCCGCATCCGAAGGAAACAAAGCTGATCTGCGCGGGCTCGTCCGACGAGGGCCTGGCCTTCACGGCCCAGTACGCCGACTACAGCTTCGCCCTGGGCAAGGGCACCAACACCCCGACCGCCTTCGCCTCGGTGAACCACCGCCTGGAGGCGGCCGCCGCCAAGACCGGCCGCGACGTCCAGTCGTTCATCCTGTTCATGATCATCGCCGATGAGACCGACGAGAAGGCGATGGCCAAGTGGCAGACTTACCGCGACGGCGCCGACCAGGAGGCCCTGGCCTGGCTCACCCAGCAGGCCGCCCCCAACGCCAAGGCCGGCGCGACCACCAACACCCAGCAGCTGGCCGCCCCGGAGTCGGCCGTGAACCTCAACATGGGCACGCTGGTGGGCAGCTATGAGAGCATCGCC
>NCDQ01000482.1:0-2070 GCA_002280275.1 Caulobacter vibrioides
AGTCGCTGGACACAACCAGCGCGGCGAGATGGATTAGGAAATCCGACTAGCCGAGGATCCAAAGTTCTTTTCCGGGTGGGGAATTGAACCGCGAGTGTGTTCTTTGGGAAACGCCATCGTTGTGATTGCGCAGTGGCGGCGTATCCAGAGTAGAGCATTTGTTAAATTTGTCCTAAGTGGACGCCGTTCAATTGGAGGGAGCAGTCATGGCTTCTAACCGTTTCCGCGCCGTGGCGATCAGCCTGGCTGTTGCGATCGCGCCTTTGAGCGCCGGTCAGGTCTTGGCTCAGGCCAATCCGGCCCCGGCTCAGACCCCAGCGGCGGAGCCGTCGGCGGCGGACTTGCAGAAGGCCATTTCGGACGCCGCCGCGGAGGTAGCGGCCGAGCCCGGCTTCGCCGCGCTTTCGCCGGCAGACAAGCTCGTCGCCATTCAAGCGGCCGTCGCAAGCGCCCTCGCCGCGACCGGCGCCTCGCCGACCGCGATCGGCGCCGCTCTGGTTCAGGCGGTTGCGAGCGGTGTGGTGAACGCCGGTGTCGCGGTTCAGGTCGCCGCCGCGGTCGCACCGCAGGTCGCCACGACCGTTGCTCAAGCGCCGGCCGTCCAAGCGGCGTTGACGCAAAACAATCAGACCGCGACCGTCACCACGACCGCAGCGACGACGCCGGGTGGCGCGCCAAGCGTGCTGGTCAGTCTTCAGAGCGCGTCCCAGCCGAGTTCCGGCACCGACGCAGGCGCAGGCGCAGGCGCAGGTGGTGCTCCCGCCCCGACGCCGGCTCCGTTTGACCCGTGCGCGGGCGTGATCGCCGCCTACTGCGGCTAATCGACTTGTCTCAAGGCCGACCAGCGCGTCAAGACGCGCGCCGGCGGCCTTCACTATGGTGGGGATATACCATGCGAATTCTAACGTGTTCGGCCCTCGCGGCCTGCATCGCGTTGAGCGCGCCGCAGCTTGTACAAGCGCAAGATCTCGGCAGCAGCTTCAAACGCGACAAGAACACCAGCGTGCGCCAACGGCCGCGCCCGGACTTCGAGGCGGCGGGCCAAAAGGCCGGCGGCTTCACGGTGTATCCGCGCGTCACGGTCGACCTTGAGCACAACGACAACATCTACGCCGTCGCTGCGGGTAAGACCAAGGACGAGATCTGGCGCGTCAAGCCGGAACTGGCTGTGCGCTCTGATTGGTCGCGTCACGCACTCGGTTTCTTCGCCGGCGGCAACGTCATTCGCTATGGCGATCAGAGCGACGAGAACGCCGAGGAGTTCACCCTCTCTGCCAATGGTCGAGTCGATATCGAACGCGGCTCGAACCTGACCGGCTCGGTCCAGACCCAGCGTCTGGTCGAACCGCGGACGGCCCCGACCTCGCCGGTCGCTGCTGGCGCTCCGGTGAAGTACGACCTGACCTCGGGTTCGGTGGCTCTGGTCAAAGAGTTCAACCGTCTGCGCCTGACCGGCCGCGTCGACGATAAGGACTACAACTACAAGGACGTCGCCAACATCGCCGGGACGGGCGTTGTGGATCAGGATTTCCGCGACCGCAACGAGTTGACCTTCGGCGCCAAGGCCGAGTACGCCGTCAGCCCTGACACGGCCGTGTATGCGACCGCGACCGGCAACAAGAAGGACTACGACACCAACGTCGCGACGCAGAACCGTTCGTCGGACGGCTATGTGGTCGGCGTCGGCGCCAACTTCGATCTGTCGGACGTAGCGCGCGGCGACATCCAGGTCGGCTATATGAAGCAGTCCTACGATATCGCGGCCTTCAAGGCGATCAGCGGCTTCAACGCTAACGCCAATGTTGAGTGGTTCCCGACACAACTGACGACCCTGGGTCTCAATGCCTCGCGCTCGATCCAGGAATCGACGGCCGCTGGTTCGGCCGGTTACATCGCCAATACCGTCGGCGCCTCGATCGACCACGAGTTGATGCGGAACGTGCTGTTGTCGGCGAACTATAGCTACGGCAAGGACGCCTACAAGGGCATCGACCGCGACGACAAGCGGAACAACTTCTCGGCGACGGCGACCTATCTCGTGAACCGCCGCGTGGGCCTGTTCCTGACGTA
>NCDQ01000482.1:2098-2873 GCA_002280275.1 Caulobacter vibrioides
AAGGGCGCGTCGTTCAAGGACAACAAGCTGGTGGCTTCGGTCGCCCTGCAGTTCTGATCAACGTCCACAAAACGGCAAGGTTTGCCGCTTACTGAGAGTAGTTATGGACGGCTCCAGGTTTGAAACTTCGAACGCTCCGGTGAATGACACCGGAGCGTTGTCTTTTGATCTGAACATCGTGATCGCGACGTTCAGGCGTCGCTTCCGGCTGTTCGCGGCCGTGGCGGTCGTGGTGTTCGCGGCGGTTGTTCTATTCACCCTGCAGCAGACGCCCAAATATACAGCGGCCGCCCAGGTTATGCTGGATGTGCGCAAGGAACAGGTCACGGACATGAGCGCCGTGCTGTCCGGCCTGCCCGCAGACTCGTCGGTCGTCGACACCGAGGTTGAGGTTCTGAAATCGCGCTCGCTCGCGGCCCGCGTGGTCAAGGAGCTGAAGCTCGAGCAAGATCCCTACTTCAATCCGCATCTACCCAACGCTAAGGGCGCGGACTCCTGGCTGTCGTCGGTGCGAAAGGCCGCCGCGCCGATCGAGCAGGACGCGGACGTCGTGATGTTCATCCACCGCGACGACAAGCGGAACAACTTCTCGGCGACGGCGACCTATCTCGTGAACCGCCGCGTGGGCCTGTTCCTGACGTACAACTACCTCAAGCAGGACTCGTCGGGCGCCGCCAAGGGCGCGTCGTTCAAGGACAACAAGCTGGTGGCTTCGGTCGCCCTGCAGTTCTGATCAACGTCCACAAAACGGCAAGGTTTGCCGCTTACTGAGAGT
>NCDQ01000057.1 GCA_002280275.1 Caulobacter vibrioides
GCGAAGAGCGCGGTATGATCGAAGGCACCGACAAGACCCACACCTGGATCGTCGACCCGCTGGACGGCACCACCAACTTCATGCACGCCATCCCGCACTTTGCGGTGAACATCGCCCTGCAGCGCGAGGGCGAGGGCGTCGTCGCCGGCGTCACCTACAACCCCATCACCAACGATCTGTTCTGGGTCGAAAAGGGCAAGGGCGCGTTCCTCGGCGCCGAGAAGCGCCTGCGCGTCGCGGCCCGCCGTCACCTGGACGAGGCGGTCCTCGCCACCGGCGTGCCGTTCGCCGGCAAGCCTGGCCACGGTCAGTTCCTGAAGGAGCTGCACCAGGTCAGCCAGAAGGTCGCCGGCGTCCGCCGCTTCGGCGCAGCCTCGCTGGATCTGGCCTGGGTCGCCGCCGGTCGTTTCGACGCCTTCTGGGAACGGAATCTCAACAGCTGGGACGTCGCGGCCGGCGTGCTGATGATCCAGGAGTCGGGCGGCAAGATCACCACGATCGACGAGAACGACCACGACGTGGTGCAGGGCAAGTCGATCCTGGCCAGCAACCAGGACCTCCACCCGCAGATCCTGGAGCGTCTGCGGGCGGCATAAGGGGACGTCACAAGCGCCCCCTCCACCGCGGAGCCCGTCCTTGGGCGCGCGCTTCGCGCGACCCGGGGGCGGTCCCCCTCCCCCGTTTCAAGGGGGAGGATGGGAACGATCCTCCTCACCCGCATCGCGGGGGAGGTGGCGCGGCGCGGATACGCGCCGTGACGGAGGGGGCGTTCCCCCTAGCCAAACCGTCACATCCGCGCGCTAAATCGCGGTCCATGACCCTGCTGACCCGTCGCGCCCTGACCACCGCCGCCCTCGCCGGCACGTTCCTGCCCGGCCTCGCCCGCGCTCAGAGCAAGAAGCCGATCGTCATCGGCCACCGCGGCTGCAGCGGCGAGCGGCCCGAACACACCGCCCTGGCCTACGAGCGCGCCATCGAGCAGGGCGCGGACTTTATCGAGCCGGATCTGGTTCCCACCAAGGACGGACACCTGGTCGCCCGCCATGAGAACGAGATCGGCGGGACGACCGACGTCGGTGCGCGCCCGGAGTTCGCCGCCCGCAAGGCCACCAAGACCATCGACGGCGAGCAGATCACCGGCTGGTTCACTGAAGACTTCACCCTCGCCGAGCTGAAGACCCTGCGCGCCCGCGAGCGCCTGCCGCAGCTGCGTCCCGCCAGCGCGGCTTTTGACGGCCAGGCCCAGATCCTGACCTTCGAAGAGGTCTGGGCGATCGCCCAGGCGGGCTCCAAGCGGACGGGTCGCACGATCGGCGTCTATCCCGAGCTAAAACATCCGACCTATTTCGCCGCGATCGGCCTGGCGACCGAGGATCGGCTCGTGGCCAAGCTGAAGGCGCTTGACCTGAACTCGGCGACCGCTCCGGTGTTCGTGCAGTGCTTCGAGGTCGCGCCGCTCAAACGCCTGCGCGCCAAGACTCCGGCGCGCCTGGTGTTCCTGGTCGACGCGGAAGGCGGGCCCGCCGATCAGCCGGGCGTCAAGTACGCCGACCTGATCACCGCCCAGGGCCTGAAGGACGTCGCCGTCTACGCCGACGGCCTTGGCCCGAACTGGAAGCTCGTCGTGCCCAACGACGGACAGGCTCTGGGTGCGCCGACCACCCTCATCCGCGACGCCCACGCCGCTGGCCTGGCGGTTCACCCCTGGACCGTGCGCTCCGAGAACGCCTTCCTGCCCGCGAGCCTGCGCAAGGGCGATCCCGCCGGCCCGGGCTTCATGGCCCAACACGGCGATTCCGAAGCCGTGCTCAAGGCGCTGTATGCGGCCGGCGTCGACGGCGTGTTCAGCGACTTCCCGGCCCTGGCGGTCGCCGCGCGCGGCTGACGTCAGACGGAGCGCGGCTGGCTCTTGCGCAAGCCAGGCGCGCCGGTGCAGCGTGCGACCGCTTTGAAGTCGCATGCGAGAACCGTCATGAAGATCCGTCACGCCGCCTCGGCCACCGCGCTCGCGGTCGCGCTCGTTTTCGGCGCGCCAGCCCTGGCCTCGCCGGGCGCGGATCTCTTGGACCGGATCGCCGTCGACTTCGTGCGCATGACGCTGGAGGCCGGCGAGCGCGAGCCCGGCTATGTCGACGCCTACTACGGCCCGCGCGAGTGGCAGGACGCCGCCAAGCTGGCGCCGCGCCCCGTGTCGGTGCTGCGCAAGGAAGCCGACCGCGTGCAGATGCTGCTGGCCAAGGTCCCCGACAAGGACCTGACCGCCGATCAGCGCCGCCGCAAGCTGTTCCTGCGCGGACAGCTGAAGGCGGCCCAGACGCGCCTGGCCATGATCGCCGGCGACAAATTCAGCTTCGAGGACGAGGCCGAAGGCCTCTTCGGGGTGCGTCCAGTCCTGAAGCCTCTGAAGAGTTATGATCCGGTCCTGGCGCGCCTCGAAAAGATCGTGCCCGGCAAGGGTGATCTCGCGGCCCGCGTCGACGCTTTCCAGAACCAGTATGTCATCCCGACCGACAAGGTCGGCGCGGTGATGGAGGCCGGTATCGCCGCCTGCAAGGCCAAGACCGAGCAGCACATGAAACTTCCGCCCGGCGAGCGCTTCGACCTGGAGTTCGTCACCAAGAAGCCCTGGAGCGGCTACAACTGGTACAAGGGCGACGCCAAGAGCCTGATCCAGATCAACACCGACCTGCCGATCTATATCAGCCGCGCCTTGGACCTGGGCTGCCACGAGGGCTATCCCGGCCATCATGTGCTCAACGCCCTGCTCGAGCAGAAGCTGACCCAGGAGAAGGGTTGGGTCGAGTTCAGCGTCTATCCGCTCTACTCGCCGCAATCGTTCATCGCCGAAGGCTCGGCCAATTTCGGCATCGAGTTGGCCTTCCCCGGCAAGAGCAAGACCGCCTTTGAGCAGGAAAGGCTCTATCCGCTGGCGGGCCTGGATCCGAAGACGGCCGAAGCTTTTGACGCCCTGCAACAGGCCAAGGCGGCGCTCTCAAGCAGCGGCAACACCGTTGCGGCCCTCTACCTGTCGGGCAAGATGACAAAGGAACAGGCCGTCCAGGCGCTGATGAAGTACAGCCTCTATTCGCGCGGCGCGGCCGAGAAGCGGGTCTCCTTCATCGAGACCTACCGCTCTTACGTCATCAACTACAACATCGGCCAGGACATGGTCCGCGCGCACGTGCTTCGCGCCGGCCCGACCGACGAGGCGCGCTGGAAAGCGATGGAGCGCCTGCTCAGCGAACCGACGACGCCAGCGGACTTTGCGAGATAGGCCTCGCAACAGCAAGAGGCATCGTGATGGCGTTCGACGCTCCGGCGCTGATCCTATCGTCCGCGACGGCGGCCATCGGCCTGTTTGCGGCGGCGCAGCTGGGTCTGCGGCGCGACTGGCGGACCGCACCGGCGACGGCGCTGGCGATGTTCCTGCTGCTGAGCGGTCTGTCGGGAATCGACCTGCTGCTGGACCGCACCGGGATCTATGCCGCCCATCCGTGGACGACTGGCATTTTGTGGGCGCTGTCGCTGTTCCAGGGACCGTCAATCCTGGCCTATGTGCTGGCCATGACCAGCGAACCGGAGCGCTGGACGAAGGTCCGCGTCGGGCGGATCGCTTGGCCGGCCGGGGTCGCGGCTTTACTGGCGTCGCCGTTCTTCCTGCTGCCCGCCCCGACGCGACTGGCGGTCTACAGTGGCGCCGGGGTGGGGACGGACGTGCTGGCCGGCGCGCTCCAGCTCATCTTTGTCGCGCTGTTCCTGGGGGTCACCCTGGGCTACCTGGCCGCCGCCCTGGTGGTGCTCAGCCAGCATGTGCGGCGCGTGCGGGACCTTTTCTCGAACCTGGAGAATCGGACGCTGAGCTGGCTGCGAGCGCTGGTGCTGCTGATGCTGACAGCTTGGGCCTGGGGCGCGGTCAAGTCCGTGCTGGCGATCGGAGCGAATGCTTCTTGGCTAGACGTCGCCGCCGCCGCAGTCGAACTGGGTTGGACCGCCGCCATTGGCCTCTTCGGCCTGTCGCAGCAGCCGATCTATAGCCAGGAAACTGAGACACCCAACGTCCTGCCACCGGCCGAGAAGTACGCCCGCTCGGCGCTACCCGAGGCCCGCCAGGTCGAGATCGCGGCCAGGCTGGAGCAGGCCATGCGCGCCGAGCACCTGTATCGCGATCCGCTGCTGTCGCTGAGCGCCCTGGCCGGCCGCGTGGCGATCACGCCCAACCACCTGTCCCAGACTCTGAACGATCACATGGGCCAGAGCTTCTTCGACTATGTCAATCGCTGGCGGGTCGAAGAAGCGGTGGGGCGGATCAAGGCCTCGGACGAACCAATCCTAGCCATCGCCTACGACGTGGGCTTCAACTCGCGCTCCACCTTCAACGCCGCCGTCAAGAAGCACGCCGGACAGCCGCCCAGCGCCTTCCGCTCCTGATCGCGCGACGTCCGAACCGTCAGGCTCGGAAGCGCTGAGGCTTCGAGCCTACCCGTCCGGACGACGGCGAGCGGTCGCCCCTTCATGACCGTGACTGTCCTGCTCATTGCACGAGAACAGTCATGATCCGCTATTGCGCTATCGCCGCCTGCGCCCTGATCCTCACGCCCTTCGCGGCGCGGGCCCAGGAGGCCGAACAGCCGCCCGAACGCCTCCTCCTGCTGGGGGCCGGCGTCTATGCAACCACCAACCCTTACGCCTCCGCCAAGAAGAAGACCCAGACCGGCGCGCTGCCGCTGTTCGTCTATCAGACGCAGCGCTTTACCGCCGACCTGTCGGGCTTGGCGGTCACCGCTTGGAGTAGCGACCATTTCAAGCTGGAAGGTCGGGTCGCGCCGCGCTTCCAACTGGTCGATCCCAAGGACACGCGAGACTTTTCCTCCCTACAACGCGACGCTGGCGTTGATCTGGGCGGACGGCTCAGCGCCGCCGCGGGTCCCGCCACGCTGAGTTTGGAGTATCTGCGCGATGTCACGGACCAGGCCAAGGGTCAGGAAATCAACCTGGATCTCGCCTTGTCGGCCAGCCCGCTGGAAAAGCTATCGGTCGATGTCGTCGCCGGCGTTTCTTGGAAGGACGAGAAGCTCGCAACCTGGCTCTACGGCCTGCGCGAGACGGAAGTCGGCAAGCTACGCGCCTTCGAGTACGGCCGCACAGCCAGGGCCGCGTCGGGTGGTGTGTTGGTCCCCTCGCTGGGCGTCCAGGCCCGCTACCAAGTCACCGACCGCCTCTTCGTGATCGCCGCCGCCGAGGTCGAACTGTTCGACAACGACATCACCGATAGCCCGCTGATGGCCAAGGACCATGCCAGCAGCGGCTTTGTCTCTGTGGTCCGTCGGTTCTAGGGCCAACGCTATGCGATCGCCCTTCGTGCCGATGTACTTTCCCGCCCGCTTCACCGGGCTCGCGACCCTCGCGTGGGACAGCTTCAAAATTCTTCTGATCTGGGCAGCGGCGACGGGGCCGATGGCCATCCTCGCATGGGGCGTCGCACCGCAACTGATCAGGCCCGACGACCCAATGCCTGGCCTGGTCTTCTGGCGATGGGTTGTCGCCGGAATGGTCTGGCAGCTGGTCCTGTCACTACTCATCCTAAAGCTGGAGGGCGTCCCATTCCGCCCTTACGCCTTGGCGCGACGGCTTTGGCTGACAAGCCCGATCTGGCGACCGAGCGGAAAACCGATGGTGATGGCCTTCCTGTTGGTCCCAGCCTTCGTCGCGCTGGGCTTCGTCGGCGATGATCTGGTGACGCGCCTCTTCCAGGCCACGCCGATCGGGCTGCATCTGCTGGAGATGGCCCCAGCCTACGCCGACATAAGGACCCTTGATGTTCCGGCCGCGAGCGGTCGTTGGGATATCTTGGGTTTGGCGCTCGCCTCAAGCCTCTTCAACTACCTGCTCGGCGAGGCGCTACTCTTCCACGGGGTGCTGCTGCCGCGCATGGAGAAGGCCTGGGGGCGATGGGCCTGGCTCGGCAACGGACTCCTCTTCGCCGCCTACCACGCCCACAAGTTCTGGCTGATGCCGGGCCTTGTCATCAGTTGCCTGTGTTACAGCCTTCCCGCCCAGGCTTTCCGGAGCAACTGGCTAGCCGTGCTCATCCACGGACTCGAGGGCGTTGTCTTGATCGTCGCGGTCACGGCGGTGATCCTTCAACCGTGACCCTTAAGCCGCCTCGACCCCGAACTGCAGACGCGCCAGGCGGGCGTAAAGGCCGCCCTTGGCGAAGAGTTCGGCGTGCGCGCCCTGCTCGACGACGCGGCCCTCTTCCATGACCACGATGCGGTCTGCCTTGAGCACGGTGGCCAGGCGGTGGGCGATAACCAGGGTCGTGCGGCCTTCCATGGCCGTGGCCAGCGCCTGCTGCACCAGTTGTTCGCTCTCGGCGTCGAGGGCGCTGGTGGCCTCGTCGAGCAGCAGGATCGGCGCCTCGCGCACCAGGGCGCGGGCGATCGCCAGACGCTGGCGCTGGCCGCCCGACAGGGTCTTGGCGCGCTCACCGACGGGTGTGTCGAAACCCTCGGGCAGGGCCGAGAGGAAGCCGGTGGCCTGGGCCGCGTCGGCGGCGGCTCGGACCTCTTCATCGGTCGCCTCTGGGCGGCCGAAGCGGATGTTGTCCGTCGCCGAACCCGAGAACAGCGGCGAGTCCTGGGCCACCAGAGCCATGCGGGCGCGGACCTCAGCAGGTTCGGCGTCGCGCAGGTTCACCCCGTCGAGCAGGATGCACCCGCTCTGGGGGTCGTAGAAGCGCAGCAGAAGCCGCAGGACCGTGCTCTTGCCCGCCCCCGACGGGCCGACCAGGGCGACGGTCTCGCCGGGCTTCACCCGGAGGTCGAAGCCGTTCAGGGCGGGAAGATCGGGACGTCCTGGATAGGCGAAGACCACATTCTCGAAGGCGATCTCGCCCTGGCCCGGAAGCGGCAGGGTCTTGGGCTTCGGCGGCGCGGCGATGTCGGGCTTGGCGTTGAGCAGCTCGGAGATGCGATCCATGGCGCCCGAGGCCTTCTGGACGTCGCCCCACACCTCGCCCAAGGCGCCGATCGATCCGGCGGCCATCACGGCCAGCATGGCGAACTGGGCCAGGGTGCCGCCGGTCATCTCGCCGGCCAGAACCAAACGCGCGCCGGTCCACAGCAGAAGCGTGATCCCGCCAAAGGCCAGGGTGATGACCATGGCGGTCATGGTGGCCCGCGTGGTGATCCGCCGGACCGAAGCCCTGTAGGCCGCCTCCACCGCCGCGCCGAAGCGCGTCGACGACGCCGACTCGCGCCCGAAGGCCTGCACGGTCTCCAGCGCATCCAGGCTCTCGCCGGCATAGCCCACCGCGTCGGCGAACTTGTCCTGGGCGGTGACGGTCAGCTTGCGCACGCGCCGTCCGACCAGGAACATCGGGGCCAGGATCGCCGGCACCATCAGTACGATGAAGCCCGCGAGCTTGGGCGAGACCACCGCCATGGCGGTCAGGCCGCCGATCAGGTTGAGGATGTTGCGCAGGGCGATCGAGATCGACGCCCCGACCAGCTGCTCAACCAGCGCCACGTCGGTCGTCAGCCGCGACAAGACCTCGCCCGTCCGCGTCTTCAGGAAGTAGGGCTGATCCAGGCTGAGCGTATGGCCATAGAGCTTGCGCCGAAGATCGGCGACCACGCGCTCGCCCAGCCGGGTGATGAAGAAGAAGCGCAGGGCCGTCGCCAGGGCCAGAACCAGGGCGACCGCGCCCAGGCCGACGAAGGCGCTGTTGATCGCCGCGTCCTGCCCCTTAGAAAAGCCATGGTCGATGACGTTCTTGAACGCATAGGTCAGACCCAGGGTCGCGCCCGTCGAGAATAACAGGAAAAAGCCGGCGGCCAGGCCATCCCCCTTGTGGGCGATGACGAACGGCAACAGGTGGGCCAGGGGACGGATGTCCTTGCGACGCGGCCGGCGGGCCTTGGCCTCGGCCATGCCCTGGACCAGTTCGGCCCCCGCGCCGGGGCGACCTTCGACCTTCTGGTCGCCGCTGTTCGCGTCAGTCATCAACAGTCCCTTGCCAAAATCGCGCGGGTTCTTTATAGCCGCGCGTCTTCGAGGGCCACCCCGCGCGTGCGCGAGATGGCGCTTACCCCATTCTCACTCGCCGGCTTAGTCGGTCTGGATCGCCGCCATGAAACAAGACATTCACCCCGACTACCACTTCATCACCGTCACCCTGACCGACGGTTCGAGCTACAAGACCCGCTCGACCTACGGCAAGGAAGGCGCGAATCTGGCGCTCGACATCGATCCGCGCACCCATCCGGCGTGGACCGGCGGCAACGCCCAGCTGATGGACCGCGGCGGTCGCGTCTCGCGCTTCAACGCCAAGTTCGCCGGTTTCACCGGCAAGAAGGCCTAAACACCCTTCTCGCCGTAAGGGCGACGAGAGGCCGGCTCCGCGTTTGCGGGCCGGCCTTTTTCGTGTCTTGCGGTCAGGGATCGCCCCCTCCGGCCCTGCGGGCCACCTCCCCCATTTCATGGGTGAGGAGGAAGCCCTTCCTCCCCCGCGCGCGGGGGAGGTGGATCGGCGCGGATACGCGACGAGACGGAGGGGGCGTCCCCTAGGCCTCCTCCGGATCGTAGAGATCATCCCCCCGGTCGCGCATCAGATCAGTCGCGACAAAATCCATCGCATCCTCGGCGTCGACGAAGCTGAGCTCCGACACCGTCTGGTTGCGGATCGAGACGCCCGCCTTGTGGGTGCTCTCCGGGTCGCCGGTGACCAGCGGGTGCCAAAGCGGCAGATACTTGCCCTCGTGCAGACGCCGATAGGCGCAGGACGGGGGCATCCACTCCAGGTCTTCGATATTGTACGGCGTCAGCTTGATGCAGTCGGGCACGGTCTTCTTGCGGTTCGGATAGTCCTTGCAGCGGCAAAGGCGCTCGTCGAACAGCTGGCAGTGCACCCGCGTGGGGATGATTTCGCCGGTGTCTTCGTCTTCGAAGCGAACTAGGCAGCAAAGGCCGCAGCCGTCGCATAGGCTCTCCCACTCGGGGACGGTCATTTCGGCGAGCGTCTTCGTCTGCCAGAAAGGTTTGCGTGGCGTCATGACGCCGTCCTAAACCCGATTTATCCGGCGACCAAATAGAGCCTGACGCACACCGTGAACGACTGGACGCTGCCGCCCTACAAGTTCGACGACGGGAAGAGCCCCGGAGAACCGCCGAAGCCCGGTCAGGCTGCGGCGGGCGACGGCGTTTCGCAGGATCCTTGGGCGCCGCAGGGCCACGATCCGTTCCGCCTGTCTGGCGACACGGCCGCTCCGCCCCCGCCGCCAGAACCGCCGCCGGAGGAGCCCTTCCGCGCCGACCTCAAGCACGCTGCAGCCAAGAAGAAAGCTCGCAAGTGGGGCTGGGTGTGGGGGACGCTGCTGGTCGGCTTTCTTCTCGCCGTCCTGACCGTCGCCGGCGGCGGCGCCTATGTCTGGTTCAAGTACCTGAAGGACACCCCCGCCCTGCCCTCGCGCGAGGCGCTATTCGCGGTGAACCGCGCGCCCGGCATTCGCTTCGAGGACCGCAACGGCCAGGTGATCGCCACGCGGGGTCCCCGCTAT
>NCDQ01000483.1 GCA_002280275.1 Caulobacter vibrioides
GGCAGAATACATCATAGTAATGGCGCATGAAGTTGGGCGGAATCTCGCCGCCTCCGCGCAGGCGCCTGAACTTGGTCGAGATGGCCTGGAGCTTCTCCACCAGGGTGTAGCCGGGATGGTAGCAGGCGACATCAACGGCGCGGTTGTCGATCACCTCGACGCCAGCGGACAGCGCATATTCATAGGCCCATGAGCTGATCGTATGCGGTGCATTAGGCTGGACGTTGGCGAAGCCCACTTCAAGCAGAATTCCGTCTTTTAGGCCGGCGATCGGTGAACCGCTGGTCGGATAGTGGAGCCGGATGCCGCCACTGAATAGAGGGGCGTCGTCGAACAAGCGGTCACGCTCGACCAAGGAGAAGCCGTCTATAACAATTGTCCTCGCCAAGGTGTCGTAGAAGGCCTCACGGCTGGCTATGTGCGCGGCTTTTGTGTGGTTGCGGCCGGTCGCAACGCCTGCGTCTGGTTCGATGCGGACGTCGATGTCTTCCGAGAAGCGGTGAATGATGCCGAGCCCTTTGGAGAGCGAAGTGCCGCCCTTCAATTCGAAGCTCAGTCCAAGCCGCTGGAGGCCATGCAGACCGTGCATGATCCAGTAGTCCTTCTCCACCAAGGCGAGGTCGATGGACTTCGCCTCGGCGACAATCCGCAGCAGGTCCGCAAACTGAGCATGGCGGTGCAGATATTCAGGCATGTTCCAGGTCGGGCGCGTTCAGCGCTTGGTCAAAGAACTTGCGGGTGCCGACCTTGCCGTAGTCCTCCGCGGCCCGCCTAAGGCGGGCCGCCGGATAATTCTGCGCTGCAGCCTTGACCCGCGCCAAGGTGGCGCTGCGATCCTCACCGAGATCGCCAAGGTTATTCACCAAGTCGACGAGCAGAAACTCCAGGGTCAGCTTGGCTGGCAGGCGGGGCTTTATGCGGAAGTCAAACTCTCGGCCGCCGAGTCTGAAGCGGCCGTGGCGCTTGTGATTGTAGACGATGGTCCTGTTATGGAGCTGGGTCAAACCGACCCCAAGACCGTTATAGAGGTTCGGGGAAACCTTGAGGTAGGGCGAGCCTTTCAGGAAGGCCTCTATCAAGGCTACGTCATCGGCCGGCGCCTGGCCGAAGGCGGTTTGCTTGGGAACTGAATAGAGCCCACCAGCCAGCTTCACCAACCTTCCGTCGCGCACCGAGGCCTGAATATGACGATCGACAGCGCTGGACCATTGGGCCAGGTCAGCGCGGCGATAAACCTTCCCGGGGCGGAGGTGTCGCTGAAAGTCTGCAAGTTTGCCCATGCGGGCAACTTAGGAAGGAAGGGGTTTATTTGCAAGTTTTTTCATTTAAAAATCATGCATTACGAAGGCCAAGCTGGGCCAGCGGCGGCTCTTCCCAGGTGGCTACAATCGGGTTGAATTCGCCGATCTGGACGAGACGGAATTTTCGCAACCGAGCCGTCAGCGAGCACGAGACGGGACGTGCGCACGAAGCCCAATCCAGGTCGGCGGCTCTTGGGAGGTTGGATCCGTACGGGCAAACCTCGACCGCCGCGCTCTGCGACAGTGCGCTGAGACCGGCTCAGTTGGGAGTGGGATTTAGCGCGGTCGCGACCGCCGTGATTTAGCCCTGGCCGCCGCCGGCCACGACCTTGAGCTTCGGCGCGCCGCCGGGACGTTGGCCGCGAATCTGACCTACGAGATCAAAGAGCGCCGCCCGCACGCCTTCGGAATCGGCCTGTTCGGCCAGGGCCTCGAGGGTCTGCAGATGGCCGGGGGTGATCTGCACTGCTGAATTGGACACCACCTGCATCACCTTGGGCGCACAGGGCGTGGCGTGCTCGTTATCGTCCAGCAGGGTCTCGTTGAGCTTTTCGCCCTGCCGCAGGCCGGTGATCTTGATTTCAATGTCCTGGCCGAGCGTCCGACCCGACAGGGCGATCATCTGGCGGGCCAGATCCATGATGCGGACCGGCTGCCCCATCTCCAGCAGGAACAGACGCGCCTGTGCGTCCTGATCCTCGGCGCTGGCGGCGGTGGCGTGCATCACCAGTTGCGCCGCTTCCGGGATGGTCATGAAGAAGCGG
>NCDQ01000058.1 GCA_002280275.1 Caulobacter vibrioides
GCCGGAGTTCCTGACCGGCGACGGCGAAAACGCGCCGTCACGTATCGTCGGGTCGATCTCCGAGATCGCCCGGGGCGCCGCCGGTCAAGGCCTGGCGCACGTACGCTTCGACGACGATGGCGTGGTGCGACGGATGGCGCCGTTCGAGCCCAACGGACCGAACCTCAAGCCTGACCTGCTGACCGTGGTCCATCGCGCCACCCGCCCGCCCGGTTCGCCGGACGTCACACGCGGGCAAGACCAGACCCTGCTCATCGCCTTCGCCGGACCACCGTCGATCTACCGCCATGTCAGCTTCGCCAGCGTCCTCGACGGCGAGGTGCCTGGGGAACTGATCGCCGGGCGCACGGTCTTCGTAGGCCTCACCGCGCCGGGCCTTGGCCCCGCCTTCCCAACACCCGTCACGCCGGACGCCGCCAGCATGACCGGCGTGCAGCTGCAGGCCAGCATACTCGATGCGCTCCGCCACGGCCGCATGATCAAGCCGGCGGGCGCCTGGAGCCGGGTGGCCTTCAGCCTGACATTGCTGTGGCTCTTGCTGATTGGCTTTCTGGCCTTGCCGCCACGCGCCAATCTCCTGCTAACGATCGGCCTCTGCGCGGTCGGCTTGGCCTATTCGGCGGCTCTTTTCTGGCTGGGCCACATCTGGCTATCGCCCGTCGCCACGGTCATCGGGCTGATCCTGGTCGCTCTGCTTTGGGGCTGGGGCCAGTTGGGGCGCGTCAACGACCTCATCGGGCGCGAATTGGCGCGCGTTCGGTCGGTCGTACGCGGGCGGGGCGTAACAGCGCCCGCGTTCGTCGGTGATGTCGTGACGCGTCAAGCCTCCAGCCTCGGCGAGGCGATCACGCGCATGGACGATCTGCGCCGCTTTTCCGCCGACGCCCTGTTCAGCCTCCCTGACGCCACCTTGGTGGCGAATGAGGCTGGTCGCGTGATCGCCGCGAACGCTGCGGCCCAGGCCCTGCTCAAGCCTTTTCAGACCCCCTTGAACGGGTCCTCGCTGGCGGATCTGATCAATCTCCTGGATCCCCTCGGCCGGCGCTTCGAACTCGATTGGCCCCAGGCGACGGATCGCCATGACCCGATCGACCTGCACCTGCCTGATGGTCGGGCCTTTCAGTTGCAAACTGTCCTTCGTCGCGATGAACGCGGCGCGCCGGCAGGGTGGATCGTGCGCCTCGCCGACATCTCGATCCTCACCGCCGCGATGCGTCAGCGCGAGCAGGCGCTGCAGTTGCTGACGCACGACATGCGCTCGCCGCAGACGTCGATCCTGGCCTTGCTGGCCACCACGCCCGACCTGCCCCAGGAGACGGCCGATCGCATCGCCGCCTATGCGCGCCGCACGCTCGCCTTGGCCGACGGCTTCGTTCAACTCGCCCGCGCCGAAGTGACGCCGGTCTCGCTGGAGCCCTTGGACCTGGCCGACGTGGCGGTGGAGGCGATCGACGAGGTCTGGCCCCAGTCCGTGCAGCGCAAAATCCGCATCGAGCAGATCGGCGGCGAGACCCCGATGATGGTTCTGGGGGATCGCAGCGTCTTGGCTCGAACCTTGGTGAACCTGCTGGGCAACGCCGTGAAGTATAGCCCGCCGGGATCGGCGATCACCGTCACCCTATCTGAGCAATCCTCGCCCAGCGGACCGGTTGTTTGCGCCGCCATCGCCGACCAGGGGCCCGGCTTCTCGCGCGAGGAGGCCGCCACCGCCTTCCGCCCCTTCCAGCGGTTCGAGCGGCCTGGCCACGCGCTTACCGGAAACGGCGTCGGCCTCGGCTTGGCGTTCGTGCAGGCGGCCGTCGCGCGACATGGCGGTGAGGTCTCGTGCCGCAGCGAACCGGGCGTCGGCGCGGAGTTTACCGTGCGCCTCCCACGGCATGGCGTCTACAAGGGCAATTAGGGCCGGCCGGCGCCTTCCAGGGCGTCGAGCAGGCGCTTGGCGATCGCCGTAGGCGGCTCATCGCCGACGCGCGTCGAAGACCACGCGATGGTCTTGCCGTTCTGTGCGTCGATCACGGCCAGGGTGACCGCGCGCTTGCCTTCGGGCCTCGCCCAGAAGCGCCACCACGGCGCCGCGTCAGGCGCGCTGCGCCAGGCTTGCAGTTCCAATGCGTCGGCGGCGCTGGAAACGCCGATGCCTGGGAGCGGCTGAGCCACGCCGACCTGCACCAGAAAGAGCGGCGCGCCATGGCTTGGCGGCGCGCCCAACCGTTCCAGGACGCCCTGCTGGATCGCCCGCACATAGAGGTCTTCCGCGCCCCCGGCATGACCGCCATGGGCCGCCACGGACGTCCCCTTGATTGACGTCAAATCGCCCTGCCCCACCGCGCGCGGCGACGCGCAGGCGCTCAGGAGACCAGCGCACAGCGCCGCTCACGAGCACCAGGACACCACGAGGCAAGGCGCGCTTTGGCTGCCGATCAGGATGCTGCGCCCGCCGGGAGACCAATCGGACGGTCCGACCTGGCGTCGAAATCGACCGCCAGCCCGCCGCCGGCGCTGACGGGAATGGCTGAGCGTCCATCCTGCGTGGTGTCATGGCGCTCCCCACCCAATCTCGTGCCATAGTTAGGGGACATGGACGGGGCTCGACCAGAGGCGGCGAGGCCTGCTTTACAAAGCCTTACATTGCGCCGGAGCCCGCTTGATCGCCGGGCGGAGCGGCGCGGCGCTCATCGCGCGATGGCCGTAACTTTGCATCGTCTTTCGGTCAAAAAGATGGATATTGCTGCGCTTCGAAGGGGTGGCGATGGTTGCCGAACGTGAGTGATCTATTGAGCGAGACCGACTCGCCCAAGGCCGTGTTGCTGGGCCTCTACGCGCACAAGCGGGCCAATCTGGTGCGCTTCTTCGCCGCGCGCCTGAACTCGCGCGCAGAGGCCGAAGACCTTGTCCAGGACCTCTATCTCCGAATCAGCGGGATGGAGATCTCGGGCCCCATCGACAGCCCATCGGCTCTGCTTCATCGCATCGGATCGAACCTGATGCTGGATCGGCTGCGTAGCCAGAAGCGTTCTGGCGCGCGGGACACCGACTGGCGTGAAGCCAACACCACGGTCTTGGCGGGGCAGGACGTGTCGGACCAGCCAACCCAGGATGAGATCGTCGACAGTCGCCAGCGCTTGCGCGACTTGATCGAAGCCGTCGGGGAGCTTCCAGAGAAGACAAGGCAGGCGTTCCGCTTGCACAAGCTGGAAGGCCTGGGTCATGCCGAGACAGCCCGAAGAATGAACATCAGCGTCAGTATGGTCGAAAAGCACATCAGCTCGGCCTTGGCGACCCTGACGAGGCGACTTCGTTGATTTGTGAACTGTCACATGGGGGATCGGCCTTCTTGGCGACGTCGAGCCTTTTGGGGATGATGGATCCTCGTTGGAGCCACACCGGATGAGCCGGTCAGCGCAACATCTGCAGGAGGCGGCCGACTGGCTGACCCGCTTGCAGCGCCCGGAGGCAGGGGAGGCCGACTGGCTTGCGTTCGACACCTGGCTCAGCGAGCCCGACGCGCAAGAGGCGTATGACGCCGCGCAGGCTGTCGACGAGGAGATCTTCCAGCGAGGCGCGGCGGTGCGGGGGGCACTGGCCGAGCCCAGGCGTGTCGCGGCCAAGCGACCTTTCTCGATCGACTGGCGCTGGCTGGGCGGTCTGGGGACGGTCGCGGCCGCGGCCGCCGTCGCGCTGGTTCTGGCGCCGTGGGGCGAACTCCTGCCCCAGCCAGACACGCTGTATTCGACGGCCAAAGGCGAGACACGAACGGTTCAACTGGCCGACGGCAGCCGCATCGACCTAAATACGAACACCCATCTTGCCGTACGCCTAGAAGAGGACGCCCGCCGGGTCACCGTGCACGATGGTCAGGCGCTGTTCGAGGTGGCGCGCGATCCCAGCCGCCCCTTCCTAATCACTGCGGGCGAAGAAACCGTGCGCGTTGTCGGCACGAAATTCGATGTGCGTCGACGCGATGGCCAACTGTCCGTGACGGTCTTGCGGGGCCTGGTGGAAGTCTCGACCGACGGAACGGACAAGGCGATTCTGGTCCGGCCCGGTCAGATGCTGGAGCGTGTCGACGGCGGCAAGGACGCTGTCGTGCGGACCGTGTCGGCCGAAGACCAGTTGGGCTGGCGCTCAGGGCGGCTGGTCTATCGCGACCAGACCCTCGGGCGCATTGTCGGCGATCTCAACCAGTATTTCGATCGCCCGCTGCGCCTGGAAGGCGAAAACACGGCCAATCTGAGATTTTCCGGCGTATTGATCGTCGACGGGCAGGATGCGATGGTCCGTCGCCTATCCAGCCTATTGCCGATTTCGGCGACGCCGACGGATGACTCGATTGTTCTGCGCGGAAGGCCGTCTTCGTCAAACTAGCGCCTTGCGCCAGGTTCGATCCTGAGACGCGCCTGCTTCCTTATCGCCGCCACCGCTCTAGGTCTGGGCGTACACACCTCTGCGGTCGCCGAGGAAGCCCGCGTGCGCCTCGATATTCGCAAGGCCACCGCCGCTGAAACCCTGATCGAACTGGGCTTGCGCATGGGTGTCAGCGTCGGCGGGGTCGAGGCCTGCAGCGGGCCCGCGCATCCGCTGATCGGAACGTTCGGGCTGCGTGAAGCGCTGGACCGCGCCGTAGATTCGACGAACTGCGTCTACAGCTTTGTCGACCCGCGAACGGTGAGGTTCTCGCCGCGCCCGCCGACAGCGCCCCCTCAACTTCGGTCGTCAGTGGCGACGCGATCGGGCGCCGAGACGGTGGCCCGGCTTGCGCCTCTGACCGTCAGCGCCGGCAAGCGACCGCTGCGTCTGGGCAGCCTTCCCGGCGGTGTCAGTGTCATCGGAGCAGATCGGCTGCGAGATTCGGGCGCGGGCGACACCGGAGCGGTCGCGCGACAAACCGCAGGGTTCGTCACGACTAACCTCGGGGCGGCCCGAAACAAGATCCTGCTTCGAGGGCTGTCGGATGGAACGTTCACAGGGCGAACCCAGTCGACCGTCGGGACCTATCTCGACGATGTTCCGGTCAACTACAACGCCCCCGATCCTGACCTGCGGCTGATCGACGTCGACCGCGTCGAAATCCTGCGCGGCCCGCAGGGCGCGCTCTATGGGGGCGGATCGCTGAGCGGGATCTATCGCATCGTCACCCGCTCCCCCGAGCTCAACGTGTTCTCCGCGTCGGCGGGCGCCGCCGCCGCGACCACCGAGTCGGGCTCGCCCAGCTATCACTTCGAGGGCGTGATCAACGCGCCGACCAGCAACGCCTCGGCCGGCAGGATCGTCGTCTATAGCGACAAGGACGGCGGCTACCTCGACGACGTCAACCTGCGCCTCTCCAATGTCGACAAGACCACGCGGAGGGGCGCTCGCGCGGCCTGGCGATTGGATCACGGCGACTGGCGGATCAAGCTGGGCGTCGCGAGGCAGAGCGTGTCCTCGAAAGACACCCAGTATGTCACGCTCGCCGCGGGGGGACCGCGCCGCGCGAACCAGGTCCGGGAAACCCACCGCAACCGCCTGGGGCAAGCCTCTCTGAAGATCAGCGGCTCGGGCGATTGGGGCGCCTTCGAGTCGGTTACGGGCTATATCAGCCACCGCTACGCCAGCCGCTACGACGCCACCCTCTCTCTCAGCCAGTTCCCGGAAGGGGCCTTGGAGCTGGGGCTCTACGATGAGAGCGCGCGACTTCGGATGGTGGTCGAAGACCTGCTCTACACCGGCCCCGCGATCGGCCGGCTTCGCTGGATGCTGGGCGCGTTCATCTCGACCACGATCGAGGACAGCGCTTCGGAGTTGCGCGCGCGGGTGGGCGGGATGTCCCTGGGCCTTTACAATGAAGACCGCAAGGATCGACTGAACGAGTCCGCGCTCTACGGCGAAGCCACGGTCGACCTCGGCGCGGGCTGGAAGGCCGCAGTCGGTAGTCGCGTATTCAAAACAACGGCGCACACCCGCTCAAACGTGCTCGTCCCCTCGCCTGGGCAGTCGCGCGGTCTGGATGAAAAGGCCTCTTTTGATGGCTTCTCCCCAACGCTCTCCCTGCAGCGGGACCTCCCCGACGGCGGACTGATCTACGTCCTGACCTCCGAAGGATATCGGGCTGGCGGCTTCAATTCTGGCCGGCTTCTGAAGCCCAGCGAGTCGCGTCGGATGTTCCACCCCGACCATTTGCGGAACTACGAGGTCGGTCTGTCGCTCGATCCATGGGGCGGCCGCGTGAACATCCGGACCGCGCTTTTCGTCGTGGATTGGCGCGATATCCAGACCGACCAGTACTTCGGGTCCGGCCTGTCCTACACCGCCAACATTGGGGATGGACGCAATCGCGGCGTCGAGGTCGAAGCTTCATGGCGGATCACGCCGCGCCTCGCTGTCAGCGGAAACGCGCTGTTCAACAAGCCGAAGCTGACCCGCATCGAACCGGGGTACGGAATTACCGACACCGCCCGGCTGCCGGGCGTGCCGGACGTGTCGTTTGGCGGCCTGGCCGTCTACCAAAAGTCGCTGACACCCTGGGCCTTGCTCATGCTGACCGCCGAGACCGGCTATGTCGGCAAGTCGCAACTGACCTTCGATCCGAGATACTCGCCCTCCATGGGGGGCTACTACACGGGCAGACTATCGGCGCAGGTGTTGACCGGCGGATGGCGCGCCGCGCTGTTCGTCAGCAATCCGTGGAACAGCTCCAGCGACACCTTCGCCTATGGCAATCCCTTCAGCTTCGGCCAAGTTCGCCAGGTCACGCCGCAACGACCGCGCACCTGGAGTCTCAGTCTCACGGCGAACTTCTAAGGGCGGTTGTCCAACACCCCTCCCGCCCGCAGGCTGGCAGGCTGGCGCTTAGACCGGCTCCGGACGATCGCGGAGGCACTCGCCGATCGCCCGCGCGCAGCCTGGGATCCCCAGGGCCCCGACAAACGACATGGCTACGGCGCAAACCAGCATGATGGGTTGGAAAATGCGCATCGGGTGAGTCTCCACGCGGCGTTCGTCTGGAAGCAGTGTGCCGCAGTTGTAAGACGGAACCTTGACGGTTGTTCCGCGCTCGAACGAAAAAAGTTCCGCGTTCGGCTCCCGGCCTATCGGCGCCCAAGCGCGTAAGCCTGCCTCACCGCTTCGATCCTCTCGAGCTTGGCTTGCAGAGGGGCCCAATCATCGGCTTGCGCGATGGGCGCCCAAAGCGCTTCAACCTCGCCAATGATCAGCTCCTCGGGTTCCTCGCGTTCGAAGACCCAATGCGTCAATCGCTCGGGACGATCGGGCTCGAAATCCGCGAGCTTTCCGCGCAGCGCGATGAACGCCTCGCTCCCATAGAGCTGTGCGCGCGGGCCTTGAAGCGCGCGGGCCGCCGACGCCTCGCCGCCGAACCAATCGAAGAAGAAAGGCTCCCAGCGCAGCGCCTCACCGCCATCCGCCAAGGCGCGGAAGGCGGCGTTGACCAGCGCGACGTCGGCCTCAGCGCCTTGGCTCTTGAGGCCGAGGCGGTCCAGCATCGCAACGCGCAACGCCGCGCGGTACAAGTCCGAAAAGCCGTTCAGTGCGTTGAGCAGGCCCGCTTGGTCGGTCACCAGGCTAAGACATCCGGCCAACTGCTGCAGGTTCCAGAAGACCGCCTCGGGCTGGCGTCCAAAGCTGTACAGGCCCGAATGGTCGAAGTAGGCGGCGACGAAATTGGGATCGTTCTGCGGCAGGAACCGCCAGGGGCCGTAGTCAAAGCTTTCGCCCGTGACCACCATATTATCCGTGTTCAGAACCCCGTGCACGAAGCCCGCCGACATCCAGCGCGCCAACAGCCGCGCGCTCGCCTCGACCACCGTCCGCATCAAGGCGCCGGGGCGATCGGGCTCGTCGGCAAGGTCGGGATAATACGTCTCGACGACATGGTCGACCAGCTGGACCATGAGGTCTCGGCGATCGAGATAGGCGAGGCGCTGGAACGTCCCGAAGCGGATATGGCTGTGCGAGAGGCGGGTCAGCACCGCCGACCGCGTGGGGCTGGGCTCGTCGCCCCGGGTCAACGCCTCCCCCGTCTCGACCAGGGAGAAGGCCCTCGAGGTCGGCACGCCCAAAGCCTCGAGAAAACTCGCGGCGAGGATCTCGCGAACCCCGCCCTTCAAGGTCAGGCGACCGTCCCCCGCCCGGGACCAAGGAGTCTGGCCGGAGCCCTTGGTGGCGAGGTCCAGAAGGCGATCGGTCCCGGCCTCGCGCAACTGGCCGAACAGAAAGCCGCGCCCGTCGCCCAGGTCAGGGTTGTACACGCGAAACTGATGCCCGTGGTAGCGCATGGCCAAGGGATGGGACTGGTTGCCCGGCAACGGCTGGAAGCGGCCGAAGTGCCGCAGCCACTCGTCATCGTCCAGCGCCTCCAACCCAACCGAGGCCGCCGCACGATCGTTCCGGAAACGGAGGCGTGTCTCGGGGAAGTCCGCCGGCGCAACCCGATCGGCGAACGCCTCGCTCAAGCCTTGAAAACGCGGATCGGGACGGTAGGCGGGCGACAAGCTCATGCACGCCACATGAGTCCGGCGCTCGCGCGGCGCAAGCCCCTTTCGAATATCGATGACGGTGCTCAAACGCTGTCGCTTCCTGGCAACAGAGCATCTTGGAACCCTTCATTACAAGGGAATTCACTTGCCGACACCGGGGATGGCGCCTAACCCTTGGCCATCCATTCGAACAGTCGTTCGACGGAACAACGAAAAACAAGCCGGAGGCGGGCAAGCGCTTTCGGCCAACGAACCGAGGTAGGAAATGCGCTTTTCCCAGGTGCTTTGCGGCACTGCGTCCGCTGTTGTCCTCGCCGGTCTTGGCGCCACGAGCGTCGCGCAGGCGCAAGAAGCCGATGTCCAGACCGTCGACAGCATTATCGTCACCGCTCAGAAGCGGGAACAGAACCTGCAGGACGTGCCGGTGGTGGTCACCGCCGTCGGCGCCAAGCTACTGCAAGACACGGGCGTCAAGGACATCAAGGATCTGACGATCCTGACCCCCGGCCTGACCGTGACTTCGACCTCGTCGGAAGCCTCGACCACCGCGCGCGTCCGCGGCGTCGGCACCGTCGGCGATAACCCCGGCCTTGAAAGCTCGGTCGGCGTGGTGATCGACGGCGTCTACCGCCCCCGCAACGGCGTCGGCTTCGGCGACCTGGGCGAAATGGAACGCATCGAAGTGCTGAAGGGCCCGCAAGGCACCCTGTTTGGCAAGAACACCTCGGCGGGCGTCATCAACGTCGTCACCAAGGAGCCGGAGTTCGGCTTCGGCGCAAACGCTGAGGTGACGATAGGCAACTATGACGCCAAGGGCGTCTCCGCCTCGGTCACCGGCCCCCTCATGGGCGACAAGCTGGCTGGTCGTCTGTACGTCGCCGCCCGAGAGCGTGACGGCTACAACGATGTGATCGTGGGCAACGGCCCGTCCAGCCGCAAGCAGGACGCGGACCAGAACTTCTACACCGTGCGCGGCCAACTGCTCTTCGTTCCTGATGATCAGGCGACTTTCCGCGTGATCGCCGACTACAGCCGCCGCGACGAAAACTGCTGCGGCGCCGTGCAGATCCGCACCGGTCCGACCGCTGGCGTCCTCGGCTTGGTCTCCGGCGGCACGGCCCTGGCCCCGACCGCCAATCCGTTTGATCGCGTCGCCTATTCGAACCGCGGCGCGCCCGCGAAGATCGAAGACAAGGGCGTCTCGTTGCAGGGCGATATCGACCTGCCGGTCGGCACGCTGACCAGCATCTCGGCCATTCGCCAATGGCGCACCGACAACGGCCAGGACTCCGACTTCACCACCGCCGATATCACCTACCGCAACAAGGACGGCACGAACTATTCGCAGTTCACGACCTACAGCCAGGAACTGCGAATGGCCGGCAAGTCGGACAAGTTCGACTGGATGGTTGGCGCCTTCCTGGCCGATGAGCGTCTCGAGAACCGCGCCAACTTCCTGTTCGGCAACCAGTACGAACAGTACCTGGGACGCCTGCTGTCGGGATCTATCGCGCCGGGTGGGGTCCCAAACTTTATCGCGCTCCTCCTGAACCGTGCGCCGAACACCTCGTTCACGCCAGGCCAGGGTCTTTATGACCGGTATGATCAGCGCGCCAAAACGGTGGCCCTGTTCACCAACGAGACTTGGCATGTGACCGACGCGTTCGAGATCACTGCGGGTCTGCGTTACACGTGGGAAAACAAGGATCTCGCGACCTTCCAGACCAACAGTGATGGCGGCGTCGGCTGTGGCACGGCCCTGTCAGCGGCGGGCCAAGCCCGCATCGCTAGCATCGTGGGCGCAGCGGCGACGCCGACCATCGTCGGTAATCTCTGCCTGCCTTGGGCGAACCCGCTGTTCAACGGCCGCGGCACCAACCAAGAGCGCACCGACAAGGAATGGAGCGGCACCATCAAGGCGTCGTATCGCTTCTCGCCGGAAGTGTTCACCTACGCCTCGTTCGCACGCGGCTACAAAGGCGGCGGCTTCAACCTGGATCGCACCCAGTCCTCGAACGGCCTGCCGTCGGGCGGCTCGGGCGTGACGCCGATCTATGACACTTCGTTCCCGGCCGAGTTCGTCGACAGCTACGAACTGGGCATGAAAAACACGCTCTTCAACCGGACCGTTCTTTTCAACGTCAGCCTGTTCCAGCAGAAGTTCACAGACTTCCAGCTGAACACCTTCCTGGGCACCTCGTTCGTCGTGCGCTCGATCCCCGAGGTGACGTCGAAGGGCGTCGACGCCGACTTCATGTGGTTCACGCCGGTGCGCGGCCTCGTCATCCAGAGCGGCTTCACCTATGCCGACACAAAGTACGGCAAGCAGCCAATCCCGAATGACCCGGGTAACGCCTTGGCGCTTCTGCCCGGCAGCAACCTGTCGCTCGCGCCGAAGTACTCGGGCTCGGCCTCTATGACCTACGAGACTCCGGTCGGCGACAACCTGAAGGCTCGCTTCAACATCGGCGCCAAGTACTCGTCGGAATACAACACGGGCTCCGATCTGTTCCCGCCGAAGGTTCAGAAGGCCTACACGGTGGTCAACGGCCGTGTGGGCCTAGGTCGCGACGACGATCGCTGGACCGTCGAACTCTGGGGTCAGAATCTCCTGAACGAGAAGTACATGCAGGTAGCCTTCAACGGGCCGCTGCAAGGCGGTTCGGGTCTCAGCGCCACCCAGAAGACCTATAATCCGGCGCTGGACACGATCACCTACAACGCGTTCCTCGGCGCCCCGCGCACCTACGGCGTGACCCTGCGTTCGAAGTTCTAGTTCTGCCGGGAGGGGGACCGGCGGCGCCAACCGCGCCGCCGGCTTTCGGAAGAGGGAAGGGCGATCCGCTTGGCGGGTCGCCCTTTTTCATTGTCCGGAGGGGTTTCGGATCGTCGCATCTCGCCGCAGCATGCCCCAGGGGATTCGCTTTCCAGCCCGGAGGCACGCCGATGAAGACCATTCGCTTCTTCGGATTCTGGATCTGTCTCGCGCTCGGACTCGTCCTCGGCGCCGTGAGCCAGAGACCTCCCGCGCCTGTTCCGGTCAGCGCGCCAGAGACCCATTTCTCGGCGGATCGCGCCATGGCGGACGTTGCGGCCATCGCCCAGAGGCCTCACCCCACCGGGTCGGTGGAGATCGCCAAGGTCCGTGACCACCTGCTGTCGCGGATAAACGCGCTTCGCCTGGAGGTCTCGGTCCGCCCTGGCGAAGGATTCTCCCAGCATGGCCAGGAAGGGCGCGCCCTGAGCGCCGCTGCGGTCCAGAATCTGGTCGGCGTGCTGCCAGGACAGGATCGGACGCTGCCGGCGATCCTGATCATGAGCCACTATGACTCGGTGCATAACTCGCCCGGT
>NCDQ01000484.1 GCA_002280275.1 Caulobacter vibrioides
GACGCCAGAGCCATTCCATCGGCCCCATCGAAAAGCGCGATAGCCACAGCGGCGACCAGATCAGCTGCAACACCCAGATGGCGATGACGCAGCCCCACAGCTCAACGCGGTTGAACTCGCCAAACAGGCCAAGGCCTCGCCCGCTCCAGAACAGCGTCGTCATCAGGATCGACTGGGTCAGATAGTTCGTGAAGGCCATCTGCCCCAGGCGCGCCACCGGGTTCAGCAGCCCCGCGATGACGCGCGAGCGGATCAGCAGGATGGCCAGCGACGCATAGCCCAGGGTGATCGGCAGGCTGGCGAACTCATAGGCCAGGTTGTAGCGGCCCAGGGCCTGCGGCTTGGCGAAGGCGGTGGCCAGCTTCATGCTGTTCTCCCAGCCGCTCCAGGCCAGGCCCGCGCCGCCCAGCGCGATCAGCAGCAGATAGACCCAGGTCTTGGCCTTGCCGGTCAGGAAGCCGGTCTTGAACAGCGCCATGCCCAGCAGCATCAGGGCGGCGGTGCGCCAGATGAACACGATCAGGCTGGCGGACTGCAGCACGATCCAGCTCTTAAAGTTCTCGCCCAAGGCCGAGGGCAGGCCCGCCTGCATGGCCGCGGTGGCGGACGCCACGTTCACCGCCCCGCCGGGCTGCATCATCTGAGCCAGGACCGACTTCTGGATGTCAGCCGGGGCGCTTTCCAGCAGGATCAGCGGCGCGACCGCCAGGGCTGAGCCCAGCAGCAGGACGGTGAGGCTGACCGTGAACAGCCGCCTGGGCGTCCAGGATCGCGCCAGAAGGGCCAGAAAGCCTGTGCAGGCGTACAGCAGCAGAATGTCGCCGTACCAGATCAACAGGCCGTGCAGCAGGCCTATCACCAACAGCCAGAAGAGCCGGCGGCGCAGCAGGGCGCCGCGCGCCTTGTCGCTGCGCTCGCCGCCGACCAGCAGGATCGACACCCCGAACAGGATCGAGAACAGGGTGACGAACTTGTAGTGGAAGAAGGTCTGGACGACCCACCAGGCCAGGCCTTCGTTCCCGGCCATCCCGAAGGGCGACAGCTCGGGCGACATGTAGATCGACATCGGCAGGCCGAAGGCGACGGCGTTGACCGCCAGAATCCCCATCACGCCCAGGCCTCGCAGGACGTCGAGGCTCAGGTGGCGATCATCCTTGGCGACGGGGCGCAAGGCCTGCGTCATCGGCGCGGTGGTGTCGGTCATGGCGTCCCCTCTCAGAGACGCCGCGCGCACGCCTAACGCGTGGGAACCGGCGTCTCGCCCCGGTAGTCATAGAAGCCGCGTCCGGTCTTTTTGCCAAGCCAGCCGGCCTCGACATATTTCACCAGCAGCGGGCAGGGGCGGTATTTGCTGTCAGCCAGACCCTCGTGCAGCACGTTCATGATGCTGAGCACAGTGTCCAGGCCGATGAAGTCGCCCAGCTCCAGCGGACCCATCGGATGGTTGGCGCCCAGCTTCATCGCCGTGTCGATGGCGTCGACCGTGCCGACCCCTTCGTACAGCGTATAGATCGCCTCGTTGATCATCGGCACCAGCACGCGATTGACGATGAAGGCGGGGAAGTCTTCGGCGTTGCTGGTGATCTTGCCCAGCGACTGGGCGAAGTTCACGGCCGCCTCGTAGGTCGGGACGTCCGTGGCGATGCCGCGGATGATCTCGACCAGCTTCATCAGCGGCACGGGGTTCATGAAGTGCAGGCCGATGAACCGCTCGGGACGGTCCGTGGCCGAGGCCAGGCGCGTGATCGAGATCGACGAGGTGTTCGAGGCCAGCAGCGTCTCGGGCTTGAGGTGCGGCTGCAGGCTGCGGAAGATCGACTTCTTGATCTCCTCGTTCTCGGTCGCGGCCTCGATCGCCAGATCCGTGGCGCCGACCGTCTCCAGGCCCTCGGCGGGTTGGATGCGAGCCAGGGCGGCTTTCATCGCCGCGTCGTCGATGATCCCACGACCGACCTGGCGGGCCATGTTCTTCTCGATGGCGGCGATGCCCGCGTCGATCCGCTCGCGCGAGACGTCGTGAAGTCGCACGTCATAGCCGCCCAGGGCGACGACATTCAGGCCGTGGGCGGATAAGGCCGAACCGCGCCGTCCGGGTCCTCGACGGCGCCGTCCTCGAGGTAGGTCGGGCCGACCGGAACCTTGCCGTGGCCGCCCGGGATGTCGAGGACGTAGGTCGGCTGGGCCAGGCCTGACAGCGTCCCGCGCAGGGCCCGCATGATCGCCTGACCCTCGGCCACCGTGGTGCGCAAATGGGCGGTGCCGGGCGCCAGGTCGCCGTGGTGCAGGTAGTAGGGCCGGATCCGCGTCTCGACGAAGGCCCGCATCAGCTGGGCCAGGGTCGCCGGGTCGTCGTTCACCCCGCGCAGCAGCACGGTCTGGCTGACCATCGGGATCCCTGCGTCGATGATCCGCGCGCAGGCGGCGCGGGTGGCGGGCGTCAGTTCGCGGACGTGGTTGGCGTGCAGCGCGACATAGACGGCCTTCGACGAGCGTTTCAGCGCCGCCACCAGCTCAGGCGTCACCGCCTTCGGATCGACGGCCGGCACGCGGGTATGGAAGCGCACGATCTTGACGTGGTCGATCGCCTCAAGCCGGTCCATCAGGTCGGCCAGGCGCCGGGGCGACAGCACCAGCGGGTCGCCGCCCGTGACGATCACCTCCCAGATCTCCGGGCGCTGCGCGATATAGGCGAAGGCCGCGTCCAGCTGGGCCGGGGTCAGGTTGGACAGCCCCTCGGGCCCGACCATCTCGCGCCGGAAGCAGAACCGGCAATAGACCGCGCAGGTGTGGGTCGGCTTCAACAGCACCCGGTCGGGATAGCGGTGGACGATCCCCTCGACCGGGCTGTGGGCGGCGTCGCCGATCGGGTCGCCGTCTTCGCCAGGGCTGGAGACCAGCTCTTCGGGGGAGGGGACGAACTGTCGGGCGATCGGGTCGTTCTCGTCGCCAGCGTCGATCAGCGCGGCTATTGCCGGGGTGATCGCCACCGCATAGCGCGCGGCCACCGCCTCCAACGCCGGAAGGCGCTCGGACGGGACCAGTCCGGCCTCGGTCAGGGACCGGGCGTCGCGGAGGGTCTTGGCGGGGGACATGAGGCGCGGGGATATGCGGGATTTTGCGCCCCAAGGCAAATTCGCCGGCGTTATAGGCCACAACCCTCTCCGGCCCGAGAACAGCAAGGCGGGTTGACGGTCCCTGCCGCCCCGTTTCCTCTTCGAGAAAATGGGGGCTGGAATGACCATTCAAAATCTTGGCGGGCTGGGGGACTTCGTCGGCGGCGTGGGTGTGCTCGTCACCTTGGTCTACGCCTTTTTTGAGTACCGTCGAAACCGCACTGAACGCGAGATGCAGGCTGCGTTCGAGGGCGAGATCGCATGGTCCGACTTCAACCTCGCGGTGGCGGAGGACGCCGGCCTGGCGGAGCTGTCTGTGCGCAGCTTCGCGCCGGACGCCAAACCTGAGGACTTCACGCCCGCCGAGCAGGCCCAGCTGAACTTCATCTCGCGGGCGTTCCTGCACCGGTTAGAGGCGCAGTGGTTCGTGTCGCACCGACGTGGCCTGCCGCCTGACATCTGGCGCAAACGACGCCAGTGGGGGCGCGCCTATATCGAGAGCGGCATGGGGCGCCTGGCCTGGGAGCGGGAAAAGGCCAGCGGCAACCTGACGCCCGCCTTCGTCAAGGAGATCGAAAGCGCGCCGTTGATCACGACGCTGCCGGCCTAGACCACGGCCCCGAACAGCTTGCCGATCATGGCGGTCACCGCCAGGGCCAGGGCGCCCCAGAAGGTGACGCGCAGCATCGGCTTCCAGGGACTGGCGCCGCCCGCCCACGCGCCCGAGACATAGATCGCGGTCATCTCCTCCAGCTCTTCCTCGGGCTGGGTCTCCAGCTCCTCGTGTTCGCGGGCCAGATCAGCGGCCTCGCTGTCGGCCTGGGAGGCGACGGAGACATATTCGCCGGCCGCCATCGACATGGCCCCGGCCACCAGGCCCGCGCCCGCCGCCAGCAGGATCGGGCCGCGCGTCGCCTCGGCGGCCGCCACGCCGACCACCAGCGAGGCGGTCGAGACGATGCCGTCATTGGCGCCCAGCACCGCCGCGCGCAGCCAGCCGATCCGTGACACCGCGTGGCGTTCGACATGGGCTTTCAAGCGGGTCATCGGCGGCTCCTGGTTCCCCGGCACTGTGGGTCGCAGCAGGACGCGCAGCCTTGATCCGCGTCAAGCGCGCGGGACGGTCAAGGCAAGACCCGCACGGGGCTGACGTCCAGCCAGGCGCAGATGTCCAGCACCGCCGCGCGCTCCTCGGCTTCCAGCCCGCCGTCGATCGACACCGCCACGGCGGCGGCGGCCACGCCTTCCGCCTCCGCGCGGCCCTTCAGGCGTCGGATCATCAGCTCGGCCTCGACCCAGGTCTCTTCAGGGCGGGTGTCGAAATGGGCGTCCAGCGTCTCGAAAGTCTGCAAGGCCGCCTCGAGATCGGCGCCCTCAAGCCCGACATGCCGTTTCAGGCCCTCGACCATCCGCTCGCGCTCGTCGGGCGTCACGGCGCCGTCGACCTGGGCGATCAGCACGCAGGCGGCGACCAGGGCGTTCAGCTGTTCACGGTGGGGATCCTCGAGCGCGTCCGGCGCGATCACCGCCACCGCGCGGCTGTAGCGTTCATCTCCTGGGACCAAAGCTGCTCTTTCAGCCGCTCGCGACGCAGGTCCCACAGCCGCATCAGGCCCCGGTCGGGGTCGGGCTTGCGGGCTTCCTCATGCAGGGCGGTCGTCAGCCGCACGATCTCGGCGCGCAGTTGTCGGTCGTTCAACAGGGTCAATAGGCGCTCCTCTGGTATCGAGGGGCGCGCCCGACGCCGGGCGAGGGGTTTGGCGAGAGGGGGTAAGCCGCCAGGACCCAACATCGAGCGCACCCGATGCGGTCCGACATCACGTTCGATCTGAGGGGATCGACTACGTCAGAGGGGCCCGGCCCGCAGGCTTCATCTTGTGCGAACCCGTAGAATTCTCAAGAGGGGTATGGAAAAATTTTCAGCTGGCGCTCACCCCGCGACCGGCGTCCACACCACGTCCTCGATGCGCCGCGCGCCGGTGGCCAGCAGCACCAGCCGATCAAAGCCCAGCGCCGAGCCGGACGCCGGCGGCATGTGCCCCAGCGCCGCCAGGAAGTCCTCGTCGATCGGGTAGCGTTCGCCGTAGATCCGGGCCTTCTCGTCCATCTCGATCAGGAACCGGCGGCGCTGCTCGGTAGGATCGGTCAACTCGCCGAACGCATTGGCCAGCTCCACCCCGCAGGCATAGAGCTCAAAGCGCTCGGCCACGCGCGGGTCGGCGTCCTTGGGGCG
>NCDQ01000485.1 GCA_002280275.1 Caulobacter vibrioides
CGGCCGTCCATCATGTCGGACGGGGCCAGAATGTCTGCGCCGGCCTGCGCTTGCATCAGGCCCTGTTCGATCAAGCGATCGATCGTGGCGTCATTGAGGATCTTGCCCCCCTCGACCACGCCGTCGTGACCGTGATCGGTGAAGGGGTCCAGGGCCACGTCACACATGATCCCGACCTCGGGGGCGGCGTCCTTCATGGCCTTCACGGCGCGCGGGATCACGCCGTCCGGATCAGCGGCGATCGAGCCGGCCGCGTCCTTCCGGGAGCCGTCGATGTGCGGGAAGATGGCGATGGCCGGGATGCCGAGGTCACGGGCGCGCACGGCGGCCTTGGCGGCTTCCTTGACCGACAGGCGCTCCACTCCCGGCATCGAGGCGACCGGAATGGTCCCTTCGCCCTCGTGCACCACCATCGACCAGATCAGGTCCGACGGTCGCACCTCGTGCTCGCGGACGAGGCGGCGGACCCAGTCGGCTTGGCGAACGCGGCGCAGGCGGGTATGCGGATAGGGGGCGAGGGGCGGCGTGGTCATGGCTTTGATTTGGACCGCGCCGCCCGTCGAGGCAAGTTTGCTGACGCCTTAAGCGCCGTCACGAATAGCGGAAGGCCGCGTCGTCCAGGTCGATGGTCGGGAAGAGATCCTTCTCGGTCCAATAGTCCTGGGTATGACGCCATTCGGGCTTGTCGCCGGCCTGGGGCAGCAGGTGCATGTTGCGCATCAGGTAGCCGGGATTGAAGTCCTCGGGATCGATCCAGCTCCCGATCTTCATGTCCTTGTCCTCGGGCCGCAGGGCGACCTCGACCTGCTTCTTGCCCTTCTGCTCCATGTGCGCGAGCAGGCGGCAGACGAAGTCGCCGATCAGGTCGGCCCGCAAGGTCCAGCTGGCGCGGAAATAGCCGAACACCCAGACGAGGTTCGGCACGCCGGTGAACATCATGCCCCGGTAGGTGACCGTCTTGGCGAAGTCGAGCGGCTGGCCGTCGATCTCGAAGGCGATATCGCCCAGCACAGACAGGTCAAAGCCCGTCGCCGTGATGATCACGTCGGCGTCGAGGGTTTCGCCGGACTTGAGCAGCAGACCGGTCTTGGTGAAGCGCTCGATCTCGTCGGTGACGACGCTGGCCTTGCCCGAGGCGACGCCCTGAAAGAGGTCGCCGTCGGGCACGAAGGCGATCCGCTGGCGCCACGGGCGGTAGCGCGGCGTGAAGTGCTTGGCGATATCGAAGTCCTCACCGAGGAACATCTTCACGCCCTCAAGTAGCTCGGCCTCACCCTTGGCCAGCCTGATGCCGCGGGTCTGTAATCCCTCGATGGCGAAGTCCTCGGTGACGAGGAAGTGGATATTGCCGTCCTTGGCGTGCCCGAAGATCACGGCGTCGGCGTAGTTGTGCTGGTCGAACAGCACCTTTCTGCGGACGATCTCGTGGATCCAGGCCTCGTCGACCTGCAGCTGGCGCAGGGTGTTGGCCAGCTCGTTCTCGTTGCGACCAGGGACGAAATAGGTCGGCGAGCGCTGCAGCAGGGTGACGTGCGCGCAGTCGCCGGCGATGTTGGGGACCAGGGTGGCGGCGGTGGCGCCGGAGCCGATGACGACGACCTTCTTGCCCGTCAGGTCGAGGTCCGCCGGCCAGGTTTGCGGGTGGACGATCCGGCCGCCGAAATCCGTCATGCCGGGCCATTCGGGCGTGTAGCCTACCGAATGCCGGTAGTAGCCCTGACACATCCACAGGAAGTTGGTGGTGTAGGTCTCGACGCCGTCCGGACCGGTCACCTCCAGCGTCCAGAGCTTGTCCTTGGACGACCAGCGCGCCGCGCTGATCCGGCGCTGATAACGGATGTGCGGAGCCAGGCCGTTCTCGTCGATCACCTCGCCCATATAGCTGAGGATCTCGGCGGCCGTGGCGATCGGCGGGCCGACCCAGGGCTTGAAGCGATAGCCGAAGGTGTAGAGGTCGCTGTCCGAGCGGATGCCCGGATAGGTGTGGGTCAGCCAGGTGCCGCCGAAGCTGTCGAGGGCCTCTAGAACGCAGTACCGCGTGCCGGGTCTCTGCGTCGCCAGGTGATAGGCGCCGCCAATGCCAGAGATGCCGGCGCCGACGATGATCACGTCAAAGTGCTGTGTCGCCGCGCCTTGCGCGGACTTCTGAAGCGTCGCCGCTTCGGCCATGCCCGTTCCTCCCGTGTCGGCCGCTCTGCGGCCAGTCGAACCGAACGCCTCTGACGGGCGCCTAGGTTATCGACGTACACTTAGAGGGTCGCCCGTGTTTTGCGCTTAATCAAGCACGATCACGAGGAAGGGCTTACGGCGCACTACGGCGCGGCGCGCGAAGCCATGACCGACCCGCCGTCCAGACGTGTCCAAACCTGCGACTTGCAGAACAGGTTGCCGATCACGCAGCCCTTGGCGCGCATGGTCTTCGCGTCAAGCACCTCGGCGGTGCCTACCAGGGTGACGCGTAGGGTGGGGACCCAGACGCGTCCCTTGAGCGCGCCGTTGTTCTGGGCCTCGAAGTCGCGGAGCAATTGCTTGCCGATCAGGGTGTCGGCGCCGGCCTTGCGTGCGTCAGCCTCCGCCTTGGCGCTGGCCCACACGACAACGCCGCAGGTGGCCGCGCCGCAGCCCTTGATCTCAAGATGGACCGTGTTCTTCGGATTGCGCCAGACGCCATAGCTGCGCGTGATGTCGCCGCCAGCGTAAGCAGGCGCGGCGAACGCGGTCATGGCCAGGGCCACGGTCAAGGTGGCGAGTACGGATTTGAAGAAACGCATAAAGGTCGGTGCAAAAGAGATTGTGGGGGACGCCATCCCCGGGACAGCGCATTTGGAGCGAAAGGCCATGGTTATCAAGGGGGTGCGCCTCAACGGGCGATTCACACCGTGTAACGGAGGATTTCAGGTCACACGGGTCCCCATATTCCCGTCGTTTCTGTGATGGGATGGAATGCGGTGGCGAATGATTGACACCGCGTCGCCGGCGCGGCACGTCAGCCGTCAAAGAGGTGAGGGCGGTTCTGCCCCGAACGGGAGGAAGTGCGCATGGATTTCGCGCTGAACGAAGATCAAGTCGCAATCCAGGACGCCGCTCGCGCTTTCGCCGAAGGACAGCTTGCCCCACATTCGGCGGATTGGGACGAAAAGAAGCACTTCCCGGTCGACGTACTGCGCCAGGCGGCCGAGCTGGGCTTCGCCGGAATCTATGTGAACGAGGATGTCGGCGGCAGCG
>NCDQ01000059.1 GCA_002280275.1 Caulobacter vibrioides
GGTCATGTATCGCGCCATATCCCCTGCGGTGCTCGAGGCCGATGCCGCTGGCGCGACCTGGCCCATGAATTCGCGCGGCTGCGTTTTCCACCCCATCGGGGTCCAGGAGAAGGCGTCGGACAGATCGGCGGCAAGGGTTTCGGCCATGGGCGCGGGCAGGTCGTCGCGCCAGGGGCGCGCTTCCCGGAATGTCGTGCGCGTCATGCCGGCGGGCAGGATGATCTCTTCACTGACCAGTTGCTCGAACGGCTTGCCCGTGACGTTGGACACCGCAGCGCCCGCCAGGGCGGCGCCGTAGTTGGAGTAGCTGGGCATCAGGCCGGGTTCGCGGACGCGGCGCGGTCGTTCCTGCCGCAGATAGTCGGTAAGGGGGCGAACGCGGTTCGGATCCCGCTCAAAGAGCTGACCCAAGGCTCGGTCCTCGAACCCGGCCGTATGGGTCATCAGGTCGCGCAGGCGGACCTGTGTCTTCTTGCCCTGATCTTTCACCTGCAGCGGTTCAGGCAGGTAAAGGTTGACCGGACCATCGAGGCGCATGCGACCGGCCTCGATCTCGTTCATCAGGGTGATCCAGGTGAACGTCTTTGAGATCGAAGCGACCCGGAACAGGGTCCGATCGGGATCGACCCGCTTACGCTGCCCGAGGTTGGCGAAGCCGTAGCCCTTCTTGAGCACGACTTGCCCGTTCTGAACCACCGACAGGGTCACGCCGGCGATGTGGTCGCGGGTCATGGCGCGCTGCACCACCCCGTCCACGAAGGCCTCCAGTTCAGGACGCGGCAGGGGCGTGATTCCCGGCGTCGGCGGCGTCGCAGGCGGCGGTGTTGTCGCCACGATTGGGGCCGGGCGCGCCGTCGGCGCGGTCGCTACGGGGCGCTGCGGGCGCGCGCGTCGCTGGCGCAGGCTTGAATACGGACGGACAGAGGTCTCCGGCTGCGCCGTGGTCGACGCGGGCGCGCTGACCACGGCCTCTTGCGCTCGCGCCTCCGATCCGGCGGCGGACCAAAGTGCGAGCATGGCCGCCATGAAAGCGGCCGCGGGCGAAACGCGCGACGTCAACGATGTCCCCTGGGTGAAGCGGAAACTTCTAGGGTTTGTGTAGCGTGCTGGCCGCTGGGGTCAAACCCGATCGCCGGTTCAAGGCGCCTTTGTCTGCGTTCGGTTGAAGGCGTAGAGCGGCAGCATCGGCCGAAGCGCCGGCCCGACCCAGATCTGAGGCTCGGAAGCCGGTTCTGCGCCGGTCTCCTTTTCCTTGCGCGAGACGCAGGCCTGGACGCCCGCGCCCAAGGTGGCGAAGTCCTTGGCGGTGGGCGCGGCGGACAGGAAGCAGTCGTCGAAGAACGGATACTTGTCGCTCTCGCCACAGCCGAACGAGGCGCGATCAGGGCGCGCCGCCGTCAGGATCAGCCGGTCAGGCCTCTGCAAGGGCGGAATGAAGACGCCCGAAAAACAGGCGGAAATCACCACGACGCTGGGCCGCACGGGGCAGGCGTCGTTCAGCATCGCCGCCAGAAGGTGGGGGCGAAGCAGTTGCTGGCCGAGAATCACACCCTCGGGGCTGCCGTGGGTGCTGATGTAGAAGAGGCAGCCCGACTTGGCGGTCTGGGCCTTGGTTCGAAGCGCATCGTAGATTGTCCGCGCTTCGGCGCGTCCGGGCGCGTCTGCCGGATAGCGCTCGGGGCGGACCGAGAACTGCTGGATCGCCGAGGCCTCGAAGCCCATGCCGACCAGGGCCTTGCTGACATCGCGACGCGCGTTGTCGAAAGCTTCGGTCGGGCCGCCCGAGTGAGCCTGGAAGTCGCCTGCGATGACGACCGCGCTCCAGTTCGAGAAAGGACCACCGGCAAGCGCCGCCGTGGCGGGCGAGAAGAGCAAAACCAGAAGTCCGATGACCGCCGCCGCTCTTCGCATCGCCAGCCTACGGCTTCTTGAAGTTCGCGAACGGGGTCGGGATGGCTGTGCCGGTGGACTTGGCCAGAAGCCGGCCCTCGGCGTCGTAGAGCTCGCCTTCCATGAAACAGATGGTGCGTCCCCACTTCACCACCCGGCCGATCCCCCGCAGCGGTCCGGGCATGGCGGGGCGCAGGAAGCTGGTCTTCATTTCCAGAGTCGGAACCACATGGGTCATGCCGGACGTGACCATGCCGGCCACCGACATGCACTCGTCCAGCATGGCGCAGACATAGCCGCCCTGGATCTGACCCATAGGGTTGCAGAGAAGGTCGGCGCGGGCGGTGAAACCGACCTCGACCTCTCGCTGGGCCTGGCGAACGGCCAGCATCTCGAAGCCGAGGGTCTGCGATCCGGTCGGCTGCCGCTTGGACGCGCGGAAGCGCGCGAGGATCGCCTCGTCCGTCAGGGTTTCCGGCGCGTCCGAGGCGAGGTCGCTCATTTTTTGCGGAACTGGTCCAGGGAGACGATCTTGGGACCCTCTTCGCCCGACGCGGCGCCGGTCGCCTTGTCCTCGGGTTCGGGATCCGGCTCGGGCTCGTCCTCAATGACTTCCGGCGCCGAGAACTGCAGGGCGAACTGCACAGACGGGTCATAAAAGCGGGTCAGGGCCGCGTAGGGCACCGACAGGCGCTTGGGCTGACCGCCAAACTTCAGGGTGACCGAAAAGAAGGTCTCGCCCGGCGCCAGGTCCCAATACTGGTGCTGCAGGACGATCGTCATCTCGTCCGGATACTTCGACAGCAGGTCCTGCGGGCCAGACACGCCCGGCGCCTTGGTCTTGAAAGTGATGTAGAGGTGGTGGGGCTCGGGAAGGCCGCCGGGCGCGGCGGCCTTCTTGAGCGCCGCCTTGACCACGCCGCGAAGGGCGTCTTGGGCCATGGCCTCGTATTGCATGAGGTCTTCGGGCGTTTCGGTCTGGGACATGCGCGGCGTGAAACTTCGAACTGAAAACGAGATTCCGAGCCTAGCGCGTCGTTGGCCACGCGCAAAGCGGGCGCCGGTCGGAATCCCTTTCGATGTCGCGTGGGGTGGAGGGATTCTGTTGGCAGGCTCCCCCATTCTCTCGAAGAAAAGAGGAGGGAGCCTCGGCGATGTCCTGGAAAGTGGAGGGATACTGTTGGCAGGCTCCCCCATGCTTTCGAAGAAAAGAGGAGGGAGCCTCGGCGATGTCCTGGGAAGTGGAGGGATTCTGTTGGCAGGCTCCCTCCGGGCCCCGCCTAGGGATCTGAACCCCTAGGACTTAAGAGGCGAATTCACCGGCGCTGCATTACGCAGCGACAGCGAACTCTTCAGCGAAGTTATCGTTCGCATTTAGATAAAGGCCCGAAACGGTGGGCCAAGCCGAGAGAAAGCAGACACCTTTACACGTCTGTCGATGCTGATCGGCCCCATGCAGTCCCATGATAACTTGGGAGAGATTTGGTGGAGCCGCCGGGAATCGCACCCGGGTCCAGTCCGCTTATTACGTGCGCGTTTATCCCCATAGTTCGGCCGAAGCCGGACGCTCTCAATATAGGGGGGCAGGGGCGGTGAGGGAAGGGCTTGTCCTAAGGTGTCCCCAGGCTGAGGTGTCCGTCGACCAGCTTGCCGCTGATGACCGCGCCGCGATCCTCGAACAATTTCAGGCTTTCGCCGACCAGGACGTAGACGCCCGTGAACGCGTTGGCCAGGTCGGCGCAGGTCTCCACGAAGCGTCCGTCGGTGCGCAGCTCCAGCGAGGCGCGGCCGTCGGGCGAGGTCCAGACGCCGGAAACCGACCGGTGGGGAACGACAGCGGTCGTCGTCAAGGGGCGGTCCTCCAGGTCGTGGTGGCTTGGGTCGGCGCGGCGTGGGGGAGCACGGCGGTCGCGGCGGTCAGCGCAGCGGTCCCGCCCAGCAGGGCGGCGACGAACCAGCGCGGAGCCGTCACGCCGCGGCGGGGCGTGTATCGTCTCATCACGAGCTTTGATTTTGGGAGTTGCCGCATCGGGAGCGGAACAGCACCACTATGGGGCGCCCCACGGTTCTCGCCGTAGACCGATGCTCCGACTTGATTGCACGATGCTCCGCAAGCGCAGCGACGCGCGTGACGACTAGGACATCAGCGCCTAGAGAAGATCACGAGCAAGTCATAGGAAACTGGATGAGCACGCGCGAGGCGCTTGCGGCGCTGATTGAACGATTCACGCCGGTCGAAGGCCCGGTCGGCACCTGTTGCCCCAGGGTCAATCTCTATCGCCTGAGCCAGCCCAGCGAGCCTTCGCACGGGCTGCACGATCCTTCGTTCTGCGTCCTGGCCCAGGGGCGCAAGCGCGTGGCCGTGGGCGACACGGTGCACGAGTATGACGAGCGCAACTTCTTCCTGTCATCGATCGACGTGCCGGTGGTCGGTCACGTCGTGGAGGCTTCGCCGGACAAGCCCTATCTGAGCTTCCGCATCGTGCTGGACGCCAACCTGATCAGCGAAATGATGATGGAGGCGGGTCTGGCCGCGCGTCTGGATGCGGCGGCGCCCCTGGTGGGCGGCATGTCGGCGGGCGCGATGACGCCCGCCCTGTTCGACGCGGTCGTGCGCATGGTGAGGCTCTTGGAAACGCCCGAGGACGTCGCGGTGATGGCGCCGCTGATCGAACGCGAGATCCTCTACCGGCTGCTGACGGGACCTCAGGGGCCGCGCCTTGCCCAGATCGCCCGCCGCGACAGCCGTCTGCGCCAGATCAACCGCGCTATCGGCTGGATCAAGCGCAACTTCGACCAGCCGTTCAGTATCGACGTTGTCGCCGAGGAAGCGCGGATGAGCGCATCGGCCCTGCATCAGCACTTCAAGGCGGTGACCTCGCTGTCGCCGCTGCAGTATCAGAAACAGATCCGCCTGCAGGAGGCGCGGCGGCTGATCCTGGTCCAGCGTCTGGACGCGGCGAGCGCCGGCCATGCGGTGGGTTACGACAGCCCTTCGCAGTTCAGTCGGGAGTATGCGCGTCTGTTCGGCGCGCCGCCGCTCCGCGACGTGGCGCGGCTGCGCGAGCAGCCGGAGCCGATGGCGGCGGGCGCCTAGCGCGGCACGCCTCCGCTACATGCCTTCGAAGCCACGCTCAATGGACAGGACGCCCGTGCGGGACAACTCCACCAGGCCCAGGGGGCGCATCAGGTCGAGGAACTTGTCGATCTTGGAGGGTGCGCCCGAGATTTCGAACACGAAGCTCTCCAGCGTGGTGTCGACTGGCTTGGCGCGGAAGATCTCGGCGATCCGCAAGGCTTCCAGGCGGTCGACGCCCGAACCACGCACCTTGACCAAGGCCAGCTCACGCTCGACGCCGTTGGGATCGCGGGTGACGTCATGAACGCGGCGGACGTTCACCACTTTGTTCAGCTGGGCCTCGATCTGGTCCAGCACATGGCGGGTGCCGCGGGTCACCACGGTGATGCGGCTGGTGTGCGCCTTGCGGTCGGTCTCGGCGACGGTGAGGCTCTCGATGTTGTAGCCCCGCGCGGCGAACAGGCCGACCACGCGATGCAGGACGCCAGGCTCGTTGTCGACGAGGAGGGCGAAGGTGGCGGACTGTTCGGCCTGGTCCTTGGGGCTAAGGTCGTAGGCCGAGGCGGGGGCGGGTTGCACGTTGGCGGTCATGGATCGCTTCTAAGCCAAAGGGTTGCGGAAGGGCGAGGGGTCTTTAGACCAGCCCCGCGCCGTCCTCGCCGATGACGTTGCCGATGTCCTCGACCTCGCCCATGATCATCTCGTTATGCGCCTTGCCCGACGGGATCATCGGCAGGCAGTTCTCGTGCTTCTCGACGCGGCAGTCGAAGATCACCGGCTTGTCGCTGTTGATCATCTCCAGGATCTTGCCGTCCAGCTCGGCGGGATTGTCGCAACGGATGCCGACCGCGCCATAGGCTTCGGCCAGTTTCACGAAGTCGGGCAGGCTGTCCGAGTACGAATGGCTGTAGCGCTCGCCGTGCAGCAGTTGCTGCCACTGGCGGACCATGCCCATCCACTCGTTATTGAGGATGAAGATCTTGACGGGCAGATCGAACTGGATCGCCGTCGACAGCTCCTGAATGCACATCTGGATCGAGGCTTCGCCGGCGATGTCGACGACTAGGCTACCCGGGTGAGCCAGCTGCACGCCCAGGGCGGCGGGTAGGCCGTAGCCCATGGTGCCGAGGCCCCCGGAGGTCATCCAGCGGTTCGGCTCCTCGAAGCGGAAGAACTGGGCGGCCCACATCTGATGCTGACCGACTTCGGTGGTGATGTAGACGTCCTTGTCCTTGGTCAGCTCGTACAGGCGCTCGATGGCGTACTGTGGCTTGATGACCAAGTCCGAGCGCTTATAGGCGAGGCACTGGCGGGCCCGCCATTGATCGATCTGAGCCCACCAGTCGGTGAGGGCGGCTTTGTTGGGCTGCAGGTTCGCGGCCTTCCAGGCGGCGACCAGGTCTTCCAGCACCGAACCGGCGTCGCCGACGATCGGCAGGTCCACACGGACATTCTTGTTGATCGACGACGGGTCGATATCGATGTGGATCTTCTTGCTGCCCGGCGAGAAGGCGTCGAGGCGCCCGGTGACCCGGTCGTCGAAGCGCGCGCCGACGCAGATCATCACGTCGCAGTCGTGCATGGCGTTATTGGCCTCGAACGTGCCGTGCATGCCCAGCATGCCCAGCCACGCCGGATCGGCCGCCGGGAAGGCGCCCAGGCCCATCAGCGTCGAGGTGACCGGCGCGCCGGTGAGGGCGGCGAATTCGCGCAGGGCGGCGCTGGCCTTGGGACCGGCGTTGATGACGCCGCCGCCGGTGTAGAAGATCGGACGGCGCGCCTGGGCGATCATCTTGGCCGCATCGGCGATCCGGCCCGCGTCGCCCTTGGTGCGCGGCGCATAGGCGTGGGTCGAGGCGACCTCGCTGGGACCGAAGTACTCGCCCTTGGCGAACTGGACGTCCTTGGGGATGTCGATCAGCACCGGGCCAGGGCGGCCCGTTGTGGCGATCTTGAAGGCCTCATGGATAATCTGGGGCAGGTCGCGGACGTCTTTGACTAGGTAATTGTGCTTGGTGCACGAGCGGGTCATGCCGACCGTGTCGGCTTCCTGGAAGGCGTCGGTGCCGATCAGATGGGTGGGGACCTGGCCGGTGATGACGACCATCGGGATTGAGTCCATCAGGGCGTCCATAATGCCGGTGATAGCGTTGGTCGCGCCCGGGCCCGAGGTGACCAGCACGACGCCCGGCTTGCCCGACGAGCGCGCATAGCCCTCGGCCGCGTGCGCCGCGCCCTGCTCATGGCGGACGAGAATGTGCTGCAGGCGCGGCTCATGGAACAGCGCGTCGTAGATTGGCAGGACCGCGCCGCCCGGATAGCCGAACAGGACTTCCACCCCTTGGTCGACGAGGCCGCGAACCACGATCTCTGCGCCCGTCATGGCGCGATCGGTGGTGTCGGTCGGAGCTGGGCTCTCGATGGTCTGGTGGGCGGTCATGGGACGATCCGGGTGGAGGGATTAGGCGAAAGTGGGGGCTGGAAAAGAAAAAAGGTCCCGAAGGACCTTTGCGCGCGCGACCGAGCTACGACGTGACTTCGAGGTCACCCCGCGAACGGCCGCTCCATAAGTACGATCATGGTTTTGCGCACGAGTCTTGCTCCAAAGCTACGGAAACGGTCATGACATGCGTGAGATGGAGCGTCAAGGCGCTCTTTGCCGCAAGGTTGTGCCTTTTGGCGCGGTGTCGCCTTACCGGCGTCGCCGGTCTGAGGGGCAAGTTTCACCCGCCAGGACCGCAGTTGCGAAATACAGCGGCGCGAGGGTCATCGCCGCCGCGATTTTCTCGCTAGAGGGGCGGGGTACTCAGCGCTTGCAGCAGCAGCTTCAGCGCCGTGTCGCGGAAGGTTTCCATGTTCGCGACCCGATCGCCATGGCCCGTCTCGATCACCAGGCTGAGCGAAACCGGACCGGCGACCGCCACGCAACAGTGACCGGCGGCGTCGCCATAGGCGTTGCCGGACGGACCCGTCGCGCCGGTTTCCGCCAGGCCCCAGGTCGAAGCCATGCGCTCGCGAACCGTGCGCGCCATGAACTGGGCGTAGGGCTCGCTGGCCGAGCGCATGTCGCCCATCTCTTCCCTGCTCACGCCCATCAGAGCAGCGCGCGCCTTGGGCGTGTAGACGATCGCGCCGCCGCGATAATAGGCCGAGGCTCCCTCGACGCTGAGCAGGGCTGCGGAGACCAGACCGCCGGTGGACGACTCTGACACCGCGATGGTGTCGCCCCGCGCCTTCAAGGCCTTGGCGATCTCTTCGATCAGGGTCACGGGATGATCCTTTCCCAGTCCGGCGTCTGGTTGCGAAACCAGGTCAACTGGCGCTTGGCGTAACGCCGGGTTTCCTGGCGCGCCGCGTCCAGGGCCTGGTCCAGCGAGGTTTCGCCCCGCAGGTGGGCTGCGAACTCACGGTAGCCGACCGCCTTCAGGGCGGGGAGCGCGGGGTCCAGGCCCCGGGCTTCCACGGCGCGAACCTCGTCCACGGCGCCCTGCTCGACCATGATCGACAGGCGTGCGTCACAGCGCGCGTAGAGCTCGGCTCTTGGTGGGTCGAGGACGAGGCCCTTCCAGGACCCTGGGGCGAGGGCGGGCTTAGTGTCGGTCTGCCAGGCGGTGAGAGACTTGCCGGTGGCGATGGCGACGGCGTGGGCGCGGACCAGACGCTGGCGGTCGCCCGTTTCGATCCGCGCCTCGGCTTCAGGGTCGAGCGGCTTCAGGATCTCTCGGAATTCGGCTTCGCCCCGCGCTGCATAGAGCAGGCTGGAGACCTCGCGCTGAGTTTCGGACACCGGCGGCACGTCGGCGAGGCCGTGGGTCAGGGCGCGGAAATAGAGGCCGGTGCCGCCGACCACGATCGCCGGCTTGCCGCGGGCCTCGATCTCGGCGAGCGCCTGGGTCGCCGCCTCCAGCCAACGCCCGACCGACCAGCCGATGGCCGGGTCCACGACCTGAAACAGGTGATGCGGCGCCCGTGCGGCTTCCTCTGGCGAGGGACCGGCCGTGAGGACGCGAAGGCCCGCATAGATCTGCATAGAGTCGGCGTTGACGATCTCGCCGCCGATCCGTTCGGCCAAATCCAGGGCGTAGGCGGACTTGCCGCTTGCGGTCGGGCCCGCGATCAGCCAGATGCGGGACGCGATGTCCGAGCTCTCCACCATTCCGACCGTCCTCACCGTCGTGGGGGCCAACCCCGACGCATACGCACAAGCCGTTTCGCGCGTCGAAGCGGCCCTGTCCAGCCGCCGTGAAGGTCTGGGGCCTCTGGCCGCAGACTTCTTTGTCGACGGCGGTGATAAGGAGTCGGTCAAGGCGGCCTTGGCGGACCTAGCCGTGGACTTCGCGATCCAGCCGGCGGCAGGCCGCCGCAAGGGCCTGCTGATCGCGGACATGGACTCCACGATCATCAACGTCGAGTGCCTGGACGAACTGGCCGATTTCGCCGGGGTGAAGGCGCAGGTCTCCGAGATTACCGAACGCGCCATGCGCGGCGAACTGGCCTTTGAGGGCGCGCTGCGCGAGCGCG
>NCDQ01000486.1 GCA_002280275.1 Caulobacter vibrioides
CTGGGCGTGCCGCGCGCCTACGCCGCCTTCGCCGTGCCTTTGGGGGCGACCACCAAGATGGACGGCTGCGCGGCCATCTATCCCGCCATCGCCGCGATCTTCGTCGCCCAGTTCTTCGGGGTGCATCTGGTCTGGTCGGACTATCTCCTGATCGTCTTCGTGTCGGTGATCGGCTCGGCGGCCACGGCGGGCCTGACCGGCGCGATGGTGATGCTGACCCTGACCCTGTCCACTCTGGGACTGCCCCTAGAAGGCGCGGGCCTCTTGCTGGCGATCGATCCGATCCTCGACATGGGGCGCACTGCGGTGAATGTCGCGGGCCAGGCGCTCGTCCCGACTCTCGTCGCTAAGCGCGAGGGGATCTTGGACCTGGAGGCCTACAACGCCCCCGGTTCCTCGCCCGAAGGCGTGCTCCACGCGGCCGAATAGGCGAGCGCGGTTGCGCGGTGGTGCTTTAACGGCGAGTTTGCGCGCCTCGTGAAGCGTCCCCGGGGGATTCCATGGTTTTGAAGGCGAAGACCGGCGGCCCCGTGGAGCCGAGCCGACGCGGATTCCTCTCTGGCGCAGCCGCGCTAGCGGGTTTGGCCGTGATGGCGCCCCCGGCCTTCGCGCGGGCGTCGGGGCGCGTCGAGGCCCTGCTGGCCCAGATGACTCTCGAGGAAAAGGCCGGCCAGCTTTCGTGCTTCGCCGACATGATCCGCCCGCCGATCAGCGACATCAACCCGCTGGTCAACATCCGCAACGCTCAGACGCTGACGGCCGAGATCAAGGCCGGGCGGATCGGAACCCTGTTCAACGGCGTCGGCGCCCAGGCTGCGCTCGAGACCCAGAAGGCGGCGGTCGAAGGGGCGCGGCTCAAGATCCCGCTGCTGTTCGCCGCGGACGTCATTCACGGCTTCCGGACCGTCTATCCCATCTCGCTGGCCGAGGCGGCCAGTTTCGATCCGCATCTGGCCGAGCGGACGGCGCGGGCGGCGGCGGTCGAAGCCTCGGCGTCGGGCCTTCATTGGACGTTCGCGCCGATGGTCGACGTGGCGCGCGACCAGCGCTGGGGGCGCGTGGCCGAAGGCTCGGGCGAGGACGTCTATCTGGGCGAGGTGATGGCCGCCGCCCGCGTGCGGGGCTTCCAGGGGCGGGACCTGAGGGCCGACGACAGCATGCTGGCGACGCCCAAGCACTTCGCCGGCTATGGCGCGGTGATGGCGGGCATGGAGTACAACGCGGTCGAGATGTCGGAGGCGACGCTGCGCGAGACGCACCTTCCGCCGTTCCAGGCCGCATTCGCGGCCGGCGCCATGACGACGATGTCGGCCTTCAACGACATCAACGGCATCCCGGCCACCGCCAACCGACGCCTGCTGACCGACGTGCTGCGCGGGGAGTGGGGCTTCAAGGGTGTGGTGATCTCGGACTACACCGCCGACCAGGAGTTGGTGGCGCACGGCTACGCGGCCGACGATCGCGACGCCGCCCGGCTGGCCATCCTGGCGGGCATCGACATCAGCATGCAGAGCGGCCTCTACATCCGCTATCTACCCGAGCTCGTCTCGTCCGGCGCGGTCCCTGTCGAGGCGGTGGACCAGGCGGTCCGGCGCGTCTTGGCGTTGAAGGAGGCCATCGGTCTCTTCGACAACCCGTATCGGTCTCTGGATCCCGAGGTCGAGCGCAAGCACACCGCCACGCCCGCGATGCGCGCGCTCAGCCGCGAATCCGGCGCTCGATCGATTGTGCTGCTGAAGAACGACCAGAACCTGCTGCCCCTGCCGAAGGCGGGCAAGCGGCTGGCCTTGATCGGGCCGTTCGCCGATGACCGCGACAACGTGCTGGGCGCGTGGGGCGGCTTCTTCGCCGATCGCAGGCTTAACGTGGACCTCGCCACCGGCCTGCGCGCTCAGATGGCGGATCCCGCCAGCCTCATCGTAGAGCGCGGCTGCGAAGTCGAGACCACCATCGCCGGCGGATTCGAGCGTGCGGTCGCCGCCGCGCAGGCCGCCGACATCGTCCTGCTGGCGGTTGGCGAGAGCCAGGACATGACCGGCGAGGCCAA
>NCDQ01000060.1 GCA_002280275.1 Caulobacter vibrioides
CTCGACCGTCGCCGCGCGCAGCAGGCCGATGACCGCGTGCGTCAGCACAAACCCCGCCTCCGGGGTCATGTCGAAGTCGAAGCGGGCCTTGCCTGCGATAGCGTCGAAGAACAGCCGATGATGGCGCATCACCGCCGCGTCGCCCGCCTCGCCGGCGAAGGCGTCCAGCAGCGCCCGGCGAGTCGCCGGCGCCCCCTCAAAGGCGGTGGCCAGGGTCCGCACGATCATCCGCACTGCGCTGATCCGGGGACCGTCGATGACGATGCGGGCGATGCGGTCGCGCGCGGCGGCGGCCTGCCGTTGGGCCAGCGCCGCCAGAATCGCCTGCTTGCCCTTGAAGTACTGGTAGAGGGTGCCGACGCTCACCCCCGCCCGCTCGGCGATATGGTTGGTCGTCAGGGCCCGGACGCCGCCCTGCTCCAAAAGTTGAAAGGCCGCCTCGAGAATCGCCTCGACCGTCGCTTCGGACCGCGGCTGGCGCGGCGTTCGCCTCGTCTTTTCAGTCACTTGCCGGGTCGCTCCCGCGCTGCCTGCCCCTGCGGGCAAGGCGAGTAGGCCGATGAACGACGATTACATAGGCTTGGATCAGAGACGAGGGTCCGCGTGGGACCGTCGCCCCGGGAGGATCGCATGGACACCGCTTTGGAGAGGGTTCGCGCCAAGGTCGCCTCGCAGAAGCAGGCCCTCCCCGCCCTGTATGGCGACGTCGATTTCGACCTCACGCCCGAGCGGTTCACCGACGACCCGAAGACCAGCGTCGCCCCGCGCCTGGCCCACGCCAGGCTCGATCCCGACAAGCTGGCCCTGATCAAGGCCTACACCCTGCTGGGCGATGTCGTGGCCGACGCCTATGCGGCGCTGATGCCAAAGTACGGCTTTCGCCCGCTGATCCAGATGCTCACCACGGCTTGCGACCAAGGGATCGCCGCCGTGCCCGACGCGCCCCCGGAACTGGCCGCCTTCATCGCCGACATGGAGCGCGTTCCTGCGTGGCTGGACATGGACTTGGTGCGCGAGGGCCAGAAGCTGGACCGCAACGCCGCGGCCAATCTGGGACCGTTCGCGATCCGGGGCGCGTTCATCGCCACCTTCATGAACAAGTACGCCGCCCTGCCCATGGCGTTGACCGGGACGCTGTCGAACGACACCGCCGCCCGCCGCGTCAACGAGACCGCCACCTTTTTCACCACCACCTTGCTGCCCGGATCGCTGGAGCGTCACGGAGCGGGGTTCAAGGCCGCCGCCATGGTGCGGCTGATGCATTCGATGGTGCGGTTCAACGCCCTCAAGCGCTCGAACCTGTGGGATGTCGGCGTCTATGGGATTCCCATCCCGCAGGTCGACCAGATGCCCGCCGGCCTGATCCCGATCTTCCTGATGAGCTACAAGATCGTGGCCACGGGTCGGACCGTCTTCACGCCTGAAGAGCGCGCCCGCGTCGAACTGGCCCGCTACCGCTGCTTCCTGTTGGGCCTGCCCGAGGACCTCCTGGCCGACACCCCGCAGGGCGTGGTCGACACCATGAACGCTCGCAGCGCGACGTTGCGCGCCGGCTTCGACGACGCCACCTGCGGCGAGCTGGTCCGCGCCACCCTCAACGCCTATCTGCCGCCCGACGAGCGCCCCGAGAACAGACTGTTCGACAAGGTCGAGCGCGGCTTCGCCAAGGTGTTCTTCCTGAAGAACTTCCTGAACGGCGACCGGGCGGCGGCGCGGCGCATGGGCGTCGAGATCGGTCCCCGCGACTTCATGCTGTTTGGCCTGGTGGCCCTCTTGGTGAGCAGCCAGCTGGCCGCCTACCGCCTGGCCCGCAACGTGCCTGGCGTCGCCGACCTCGCCGACCGCCGCCTGGTGGCGCGGTTGAAGAAGCAGCTGGCGCGCTACGGCCACGCGGAGTTCACGAGCGACGCGGACACGTACCGACCGGCGCCGGGCGCGAAGGCGGCGAAGGCGGCGGCCTAGAAGTCCAACTCCATCCGTGCGCCGGCGACATTGACCTTGTAGTCGCGGTCGCCGTTCCGCAGCGGCGTGGCGTCCTGATAGATCAACAGGCCGTAATTGACGTTGAAGCGCAGGTACTCCAGCGGCTGCCAGACCAGCGCCGCCAGCCAGGCGTCCTGCTTACCGCCGACCACGCCGCGATCGTTCAGGTCGAGATAGTCGTAGCGGACATTGAGCTGCAGCGCGCCGACACCGCCCCCGCCCAGCGGCTTGGAGGGCTTGGCGCGATCGAACTGACCGCTCTTGTAACCGCGCGTATCGTCGGTGAGGTAATAGCCAAGCTCGGCGTATCCGCCGAAGAAGGTCGGGCGCGTCCCGGTCCCCAGCGCCGCCTCCTGCCAGTGGGTCTCGGCCGCGCCGTGCCACCGGCCGCTGACAAAGGCCGCCTCCAGGCCGTAGTGAACTTCTTCCTCGACCGGCAAGGCGGCGGTTCCGATCAGGCGGCTGTTGCTGGTGTGGACATAGGGCCGCTGGCGGTAGCGAGTTCCCGCGTCGGTGACGCGCTTTTGGGTCCGCCAGTGGGCTGAACCGCCCAGGTGCAGCTGGGTCTTGCCCAGCTTGGGCGCATAGACGGCCCGGCCGTCCAGACCATAGCTGTTGTTCTCATCGCCCCCGGCGGGGCCATCGCTGCTGTTGGAGAGCGCGGTGATGTCGTCGGCGAACACACCGCCCTGCAGCACCCAGGGGCCCTTTTCGTACTGCGCCGAGACGCCCAGGCGGCGCTCGAAATTGAACGCGTCGGTGAAGGCCGCGCGCTCCATGAACGCGCCCACGGTGTCGCCGGTCACCTCGTCCAGCGACTGGAACTGGTTCTGATTACCCGCCGCCAGCAGCCAGGGACCGGTCTTGTAGGTCACGATGGTGTCGACCAGATCGACATTGTTGTCCGACAGCTCAAGCTCCAGCTTGTAGCCGACGCCCGCGCCCAGACTGCCTTCGCCGCCCAGCCGGACGCGACGCATCTCAGCGCCATAGCCCAGGCCACGATCTACAAGCCCGTCCGGCGCGTCGACCTGGCCGACATCGACCTGAATGCGCCCCTTGGCCTTGAACGAGCGACCGGCGCTGCCGAACTGCGGAGACCCCTTCCAGGAGATCTCGGTCGGCGCGGCGCTCGACTTCGGGGCCGGAGACGAAGATGCGCCCACGGTGGTCGAGGACGGTGCGACGGGCGCCGTGGCCTGGGGCGCGCTGGTCACCGCGTCGAGCCGACGCTCCATCGTTTGGAGTTGCGCGCGGAGGCTGGCGATCTCGCTCCGTAGAGCGGCCACCTCATCCGGAGGCAGCTGATCCTGGGCGCGGACGGCGGTGGGCGACAGACAGGCGCTGACCGCGACAAGCAGGGCGAGAGACGGGGCGACGGGAGGCAAGGTGCGACCTTGGGACAGCGCTTCGTGTTGGCCCCAAATGTCACACTTTAATGACGATGTGAAAAAAAATCGTCCGTATGCGACCTAAACCATCCCCACCGTCTTCAACCGTGCGCGGGGGTGGATCTCGTTCTGGCTCATCACCACGGTCTGGCCGCGGAAGCGTTCGATGATCGACCGCACATAGGGACGCACGCCGGGGCTGGTCAGCAGCACCGGCGCCTCGCCGGCCAGGGCCGCGCGCTCGAAGCTGTCGCGGACGCCGCGGATGAAATCCTGCAGGCGTGAGGGCGGCAGGGCCAGTTGCTTGTCGTCGCCTGGACCGATCAGGGCCTCGGCGAAGGCGTGCTCCCAGTCAGCCGACAGGGTGATGATCGGCAGGGCCCCGTCGTCGCCACGATTGGCCCAGCACAGCTGGCGGGCCAGGCGCGCGCGAACCTGCTCGACCAACTGGGTGACCGACGCAGTGTGCGGCGCGGCCTCGCCAATGCCTTCCAGGATCTGTGGCAGGTCGCGGATCGAGACGCGCTCGCGCAGCAGCGACTGCAGCACGCGCTGGACGGTGGTGGCCGTGACCGTGCCGGGGATCAGGTCGTCAACCAGCTTCTTCTGCGCCTCGGGCAGCTCCTTCAGGAGCTTCTGCACCTCGGCGTAGGAGAGCAGATCGGCCATGTTCTCCTTGAGGATCTCGGTCAGGTGCGTGGTCAGAACCGTGGCCGGGTCCACCACCGTATAGCCGCGGAAGGTGGCTTCCTCGCGCAGGTCGTCGGCGATCCAGGTGGCGGGCAGGCCAAAGGCCGGCTCGCGAACGTGCTCGCCGGGCAGCTCGACCTGCCCGCCCCGCGGGTCCATGCACATCAGGCAGCCCAGGCGGACCTCGCCGGCGCCGGCCTCCATCTCCTTTATGCGGATGGCGTAGCCTTGGTTGGCCAGGCGCATGTTGTCGAGGATGCGGACCGGCGGCATGACAAAGCCGAACTCGCTGGCCAGGGTCTTGCGCAGGGCGCGGATCTGGTCGGTCAGCTTGCGCCCGTCCAGGTCGTTGATCAGGGTCAGCAGGCCATAGCCCAGCTCGATCTTCACGTCGTCGATGGCCAGCGAGGCGCTGATCGGCTCCTCCTCGGGCTCGGCCGGCGCCGCCGCATCGAGATCGGCGGGGTCAAGGGGCTTGGGCTGCTTGGCGTCCTGGATGCGCTTATAGGCCAGGGCGCCGGCGGCCAGCGACATCGCCGCGAACGGCAGGATCGGCATGCCCGGAATCAGAGCGATCACGCCGGACGAGGCCGAGACCATGCCCAGCGCCACCGGGTTCATGGCCAGCTGGGTGGTCAGGGCCTTGTCGGCGGAGCCTTCGACGCCGGCCTTGGAAACGACCATGCCGGCGGCGATGGAGATGATCAGGGCCGGGATCTGGCTGACCAGCCCATCGCCGATGGTCATGATGGTGTAGGTCGCCGCCGCATCGCCAAACGGAAGCTTGTGCTGGGCGACGCCAATGATGATGCCGCCGATGACGTTGATGGCCGTGATGATCAGACCGGCGATCGCGTCGCCCTTCACGAACTTGCTGGCGCCGTCCATGGCCCCGAAGAACGTGCTTTCCTGCTCCAGCTCCTTGCGGCGCAGCTTGGCGCCTTCCTGGTCGATCAGGCCCGTCGACAGGTCGGCGTCGATCGCCATCTGCTTGCCGGGCATCGAGTCCAGGGTAAAGCGGGCGGCCACTTCGGCGATCCGGCCCGAACCCTTGGTCACGACCATGAAGTTCACGACGATCAGGATGATGAAGACGATCACCCCGATGACGAAATTGCCCTGCATCATCAGGTGACCGAACGCCTCGATCACCGCGCCGGCGCCCCCTGTGCCTTCTTGGCCATGGCCAAGGATCAGGCGAGTCGAGGCGATGTTCAGACCCAGGCGGTACAGCGTCGCGACCAGCAGCACGGTCGGAAACGAGGTGAACTCCAGCGGCTTCTTGATCAGGATCGCCGTCATCAGGATCAGCACCGATCCCGTCAGCGAAAGGGCCAGCAGCAGGTCCAGCAGGAAAGCCGGCACCGGCAGGATCAGCAGCACGATGATGCCGACCACGCCGACGGCCAGGCCCATCTCGCCGCGCATCAGCCCGTCAAGCAGCGACTTGGGGCTGGGCATCGCGCTGGCGGTCGGGGCGGCGGCGTCGGCCATTCGGAACCTTGAACCGTGGATGGGAAGCTAGGCTTTCGCTTGGAGCGATTTGCGGCCCGCCGCCATCTTGTTAACCAAATTTTTCGTGGCGCGGCGCCGGACCGATGGTCGCGGCGGCGGCCAGTTTGACCTGGCGCCTTGCATCGTCCTCGCCCTTCGACAGGCTCAGAGTGAGGACGAACGAAGCGCCGGGCCAAGCATAGAAAACCTCACCCTGAGCCTGTCGAAGGGCGAGGTTTTCGGTCCCGCCACCTCGACACTGTGTTGCTAGGCCGCAGCCCCCACCCCGCCCTGGGGCGGAGGCACCGGCACGCCGGCGTCCGAATATTCCTTCAGCTTGTTGCGCAGGGTGCGGATCGAGATGCCCAGGATGTTGGCCGCGTGGGTGCGGTTGCCCAGGCAGTGCTCCAGGGTGTCGATGATCAGTTGCTGCTCGACCTCGGCGACGGTCGAGCCGACGAAGGCGCGCGAGGCGGCGTCGGCGGCCATCTGGGCGCCGCGCGCCACCGCCACGTCGGGCGCCGGCGCCATCGGCTGGCCGTCGGGCAGGCGGATGGCGAATTCCTCGATCTCCGGGCCGGCCGACAGCAGCACCGCGCGGTGCATGGCGTTTTCCAGCTCGCGGACGTTGCCCGGCCAGCGGTGGGCGATCAAGCGGCGCTTGGCCTCGGCCGAGATCGGCTTTTCCTCGATGCCGTTGGCGGCCGAGTACTTCTTCACGAAGAACTCGCACAGGCTGATCACGTCGGCCGGACGCTCGCGCAGCGGCGGCAAGCGCAGGTTCACGACGTTCAGGCGATAGAGCAGGTCTTCGCGGAACGTCCCGTCCTTCACCGCCTGCGAGAGGTCGCGGTTGCTGGTGGCCAGGATGCGGATATTGACCTTGACCGGCTTGGAGCCGCCGACGCGGTCAATCTCGCGCTCCTGGATCGCGCGCAGCAGCTTGGCCTGCAGGCGCACGTCCATTTCCGAGATTTCGTCCAGCAGCAGGGTGCCGCCGTCGGCCTCCTCGAACTTGCCGATGCGCCGGGCCATGGCGCCGGTGAAGGCGCCCTTCTCGTGACCGAACAGCTCGCTTTCCAGCAGGTTCTCGGGGATGGCGGCGCAGTTGACGCTGATGAACGGCGCCTTGGCCCGGCGCGATTTGCCATGGACATAGCGCGCCATGACCTCCTTACCCGAACCGCTTTCGCCGGTGATCAGGATCGAGGCTTCGGAGGGCGCGACCTGGTCGGCCAGCTTGATGACCTGCTCCATGGCCGGGTCGCGGACGACCATCGGCTTTTCGTCGTCGGTGACGGCGGCCAGGACGGCGGCGATCAGCTCGGCGTCCGGCGGCAGCGGGATGAACTCCTTGGCCCCGGCCTTGATGGCGTTGGCCGCACGCATCGGGTCGGCGTCGACGCCGCAGGCCACCACAGGCACCCGCATCCGCTCGGCCTCGTTGGCGGCGATCAGACCAGCGATGTCGAGCGCGTAGTCGACCATCAGAAGGTCCGCGCCCTGCCCCGCCCGCAACGCGTTAGTCGCCTGCTCCGTCGTTTCGACGTGCGAGACCTTCGCGCCCGCGCTCATCGCCATCTTCACGGCGACCGAGAGCTGCCCGTTCAGTTTTCCGACGACCAGAAGCCGCATCTCTTACTCTCCCTCTCGAACGACCACAGGGCCTTAGCCCTGGTCGCCGTCCTTGATGATTTCCGTCATGGTCACGCCCAGGCGCTCGTCGACGACGACGACCTCGCCCCGGGCGACCAGGCGGTTATTGACGTAGATGTCGATCGCCTCGCCGACCTTGCGGTCCAGCTCCAGGATCGAGCCCTGGCCCAGCTGCAGCAGTTGCGCCACCGACATGTTGGCGCGGCCCAGCACGGCCGAGATATTGACCGGAACGTCGAAGACCGGCGCCAGGTCCGCAGCGGTCTTGTCGCTGAGCTCGACCGGCATTTCGGAGGCCAGCATGGCGCCTCCAAATTCGTCGAGCGGGAGATTGTCTTCGGCCATCGTTCGTCAGCCTTCCTAGGTAAACAGGGGTTCGGCGTGGAGGCCTTCGGCGGCGATCGCCGCCTCCAGCGCCTCGGCGACACGCTCGGCGGCGCCGTTCGGGTCGAAGGCCGCACGGCCCTCGCCCCAGTCAAAGGTGAAGGCCGCAGGGGGCATGGCGCCGTCGGCCCGCGCCACGATCTGGCCCTGGAAGCCGATCTGGGCGGCGACATTCTCCAGCGCCTGCTGGGTGCGCTCCTCAAGCTCGGGCGAGACGCGCACGAAGATCCGGGGCTGGGCCTCGACCTCGCGGGCCAGGGCCTCCAGCGCCGCGGTCACCGGGGCCTCGGGGAAGTGGGTCAGGGCTGCGTCGGCGATCTTGCGACCACAGGCCAGAGCCAGCATCGCCGAGCCTTCGCGATGTTCGTGGGCCACGTGGGCCAGGGTCTCGAACGCCTGCTGCACGGCCTGGGCCACCTCGGCCAGGGCATGGGCGGCCTCCTGCTCGGTGCGGACCAGGGCCGAGCGCTCGCCCTCGGCGTAGGCCTGCGCCTTGGCGGCCTCGACCTCCTCGGGCGTGAAGCTCTTCTTCACGCGCGGCGCGGTGTAGGCCACGCCACCGTGGTCGTCGAAGACGGTGTCGAAGGCGAATTTGCGGTGAGGGATGTCGGTCATCGCATGCCCCTCAGTAGATCAGCTCGTCGTCGGCGCCCGAGCCGGCCAGCATGATCTCGCCCTTGGCGGCGAGATCCTTGGCCACCTGCACCATGCCCACCTGGGCGGCGTCGACGTCCTTCAGGCGCACGGGGCCCATGCTGTCCATGTCCTCGCGCATGATCTTGGCCGCGCGCTCGGACATGTTGGAGAAGAACATGTCGCGCAGCTTGTCCGAGGCGCCCTTGAGGGCCAGGGCCAGCTGCTCCTTGGGCGTGCCGCGCAGCAGGGTCTGGATGCCGCCCGGGTCCAGCTTCGACAGATCCTCGAACACGAACATCAGGGCGCGGATGCGCTCGGCGGCCTCGCGGTTGCGCTCTTCCAGAGCGGCGATGAAGCGCGCTTCGGTCTGGCGGTCGAAGTTGTTGAAGATCTCGGCCATCATCTCGTGGCTGTCGCGCTTGGACGTCCGCGCCAGGTTCGACATGAACTCGGTGCGCAGCGTCATCTCGATCTTGTCGAGGATCTCGCGCTGCACCGGCTCCATGCGCAGCATCCGGGTCACGCATTCCAAGGCGAAGTCTTCCGGCAGGCAGGCCAGAACACGCGCGGCGTGGTCGCTCTTCACCTTCGAGAGCACGACGGCGACGGTCTGCGGGTACTCGTTCTTCAGATAGTTGGCGAGCACGGCCTCGTTCACGTTGCCCAGCTTGTCCCACATGGTGCGACCCGCCGGACCGCGGATCTCCTCCATCAGGGCGTCGACCTTGTCGGGCGGCATGAAAGACGCCAGCAGGCGCTGGGTTTGTTCGTAGGAGCCCATGATCGCGCCGGTCGAGCTCATGCCCGAGACGAACTCGACCAGAAGGTCTTCGACCACCGAGGCCGAGACGGTGCCCAGGCCCGCCATGGCTTGGGAGACTTCCTTGATCTCCTCGTCGTCCAGAGCTTCCCAGATCTTGGTGTGCTCCTCGCCCAGGGCGAGCAGAACGATCGCGGCCTTTTCGGGCCCCGACAGGTTCTTCACGTCGGTGACGGCAATCTTCATGGCCATCAGGTCGACTCGTGCAGCCAGTTACGCAGGATCGCGACGGACTCGTCAGGATGCTTTTCGACGAATTCCGAGACGCGCTTGATCGACGAGGCCTTCACCTGACCTTCGATCTTGGCGATGTCGATGCGCTGGTCGATGTCGCTGGGCGCGGGGCCAGCGATGGCGATCGGCTCGCCGGACTGGTCGAC
>NCDQ01000061.1 GCA_002280275.1 Caulobacter vibrioides
GGGGCGCCTGTCGCCGGGGATCGGCCCCGACGGATCACAGGACAAGGAACACCATCATGGCTTCTCTGGGCAACGTCACTCGCGGCGCCGAAACCGGCCCCTTCACGGGCGCGCTGCGCACCACCCGCTTCCGCGCCGACATCGAGATCGTGCCGGCGCCGGACAAGCCCTCGGCCGCCCATCCCGACTACCGCGTCTATTCGAACGGCGTGGACCTTGGGGCCGGTTGGCTCAATGTCGGCCAGATCTCGGGCCGTGAATATATCGGCCTGACCCTGGCCCATCCCGACCTTGGCCCGCGCGCCATCAAGGTGACGCTGGGTCGGGCCGCAGGCCAGGACGACGACGACGTCTTCGCCCTGATCTGGAACCCCGAGGACTAAGGGTTCGCCGCCCCCGCGCCGCAAGGCGCGGGGGCTTTGGCCCGCCGGGGAAGGGCAAGGCCAGGCCCCAGACCAGAGGCCGACCGGTCGATCAGGCCGCGTGGCCGGCGGCGGGCGCGGCCGGCTCGGCGAGCGCCTGGCTCTCCTCAAGCAAGGCGTAGCGGATCGGCGGCCAGGCCGCGCCTGGCTCGACCTCGCCTGGCGTCTGCTGCGATCCGGCCAGGTGGACCAGCAATTCATTCATCCCGTTGGAAACTGCGTGCGCCCAGGCGGCATGGCCGCAGTCGGCTTGGCGGCTGATGTCCTGCGCCAGGTCCAGGCAGAAGATCGTGCGCCCGCCGTCAGGATCGCGGCGGGCGAAGGCGAACAGGCCCCCGCCGCGCACGAAGCGGCCGTCATGGTGGTAGAGGCTCATGAACTGGACGCCGCCGATCACCACGCTGTCGTCCGTCGTCATGCAGCGTCTCCCAAGGTGTCTGAGGAATAAGAACAAAAATAGAACGAACTTCGGCCGAGAGTCGAATCCGTTCGGCGCCGAGGCTAGGGCAGGGCGCCGATTCTTTCCCAGAGGGTCTCTCTGATCGATCGCCTTTCCCTGTGGATTGAGGGTCTCAACGCCTTGATCCACAACGGTTTGGCGCGATCCGGACAGACGCCCCCACCGCCCGCCAGGCGTCGTTGAAAAGGTCCGCGCAGGCCAGACCGGCCAAGCGTCTCGTCCCCCCGGACGCGGCCGGTCGCGGCGGCCCGGCCCGACGGTCTCCCCCGCCGTCGCCCGGGCCGCCGTTCCTGGCGCTTCCCCCTGGCACGGCGGGCCGGAGCTTTTTCATGTCAGTCATTGGTCACTTCCGCCGCGAAGGCGACGGGTTCACCGGGCGCATCGCGACCCTGGCGCTGGACGTCACCCTGCGGCTGGCGCCGGCGAACCGCGTCTCCGCCAAGGGGCCAGATTACATCGCCCTGGTCGGAGAGAACGAAGTTGGGGCCGCCTGGAGGGCCAGCGACGCCAGCGGCGCGCTGCTCAACATCAAGCTGGACGATCCCACCTGGCCCGAGCCGGTGAACGTGCGGCTGATGGCGGCCGAGGACGGCGTGCTGCCGATGACCTGGATTCGCCGGGCCGAGGACAAGGTTCCTGATCGCGCGACGGATAGAGCCGCGCCGACGCCGGCCCCCGACTAGCTGGGCGTCAGCGACCGTCCAAGTTCTCGCTCTCGCCCGCCGGCGTGGGCGGCGCGTCGTAACTCTCCAGGATGGCGCGCTCGATATAGTTCTCACTGCTGGCGTCCTGCCGCGCGAAAAGCTTGAGCACCTCGTCGCGGATGAACCGGAAGCCAGACACCAACAGCGCCGAGGGCACGCGCGACAAGCGCGGCCCGACCTCGGTGAACAGATCGCGGATCAGGATATAGCAGGCGCTCGCCAGCTTGTTGTCCATCAACAGGACGGCCAACTCAGGCCAACCGTAGTGGATCGCCAGGAGAATGCCGACCGCGTCCGACCGCGTGGCCTTGGCGAACAGCCGGACCTTGTTGAAATCGAACTCGCGACGTCCGGCTTCGAAATCCTGATAGGTTCGCAAGGAAACGCCCATCGCCGTCGCAGTCTCCGCGCCGGTCATGTTGCGTTCCTTGCGGATCATCTTGACGATCGTGGAGAGCAGTCTCGCCTGACGCGACAGCGGCGTCTTGGGTGAGGCGGCCATGATACGCTCCAGACCGAAATCAACTAGAAGTGCAGTAGGCCAGCGACGAGAACGGCCTGCAACCGCTTTGCGTGTGGATCTCGTCCGTTGTCGGAAGATTCCAGTCTAAGCCGGGCGCGGCGGCGGATTCTCGGAGGCATTGCGCCGTCGTTGCGTGCCAACCGGCAACGATCGAGCCTCAGATGCGCAACGATCTGGGATCGATGGGGCGGATTGTTGCGCATCGAATCAATCATCCACAGCCTTCTGCCGTCCGGCGCCCGGAGCAGCGGGGGTTTGATCGACGCGGGCTGATCCACGGGCCGACAGTTGTTTCTCCGAAATTGGAGACTGACGTGGGCCGAGACCGTGATCCTTTCGACCGCGCCTTGACGGCGCTGCGCGCCCGACTGGTGCGATCAGGGCCGCTACAGGGCGCGCCGCTTCTGGTCACGCCTCTGGCCGCCGAACTGGGCGTCAGCCCAACGCCCGTCCGAGAGGCCTTGGCGTGGCTGGCGGGCGAGGGCGTCATCGCAAGGCGGGCCGGAGGCTACGCCGCGCATGTGCATGACCGCCGAAGTCTGTCGCGCCTCTACGAACTGGCCGGTCTTTTGGCAGACGCCGTCCTGGCCGAGGCGCCGCCGGAGGGCGCCGTTCGCGCCCACCTCGTCGTTGCGCGAGGCGATCCGCTCGCCGAACTCTCGGCCGAGCCGGCGAGCATTCTGGACGCCCTGCTGGCGCGGATCCAGGCCCAACTGGCGCCCTTTCGCGCCGCCGAAGACGCGGTGTTGGACAGCTTGGATCGCGACGGCATCGCTAGAACCATCGCCGAGATCAGTCGAAGCGATCAAGGGTGGCGAGCTCTGCGCGTCCAGGTGCGTCGCTACTACCGTCGGCGGGCGCGCCATGCGGGCGACATCCTCGGCAGCGCCCTGAGCGCGACCCCCGTATAATATAGATTTGAATATACAACCTCCAGGGCGCCTGCTGAGGGGGCCGCAAGCAGCGGCTTTTCTTGCCTTAGAGGAGGCCATCATGACCAAGACCAAGACCCGGCTGATCCGTTTCGGCTCGGCCAAGCGCCTGACGCGCGCCGGCACCGGGGTGCTTCTCCCGGAAACCAACCAGATCAAGCGCTACGACCCGGCCTGATCTGCGCTCTGCGGATCGGCCGCGCGCGTCGCCGCTCCGCCTCGTCGGACGCCCTGGATCATCGAACCGACGCTTCCAGGGCGTCCTTTCGCCGCCGACGGCGCGTTAGCGTCGGACGGCGGTCCTTTCCCTCAATGGAGGACGTCATGACGTCTCCCAAATATCGGCTGATCCGCCTGGGCTCGGCCAAGTCTCTGACCCGGTCGGGGATCGGGGTCCTGTTCCCCGAGCCCAACATGGTTCGTCGTTGGGACTGACAACGGCGAGCGGCCAGCGGCCAAGGTCGCTGGCCGCACCCGGTCTGGGCGCTTCGGGGATCCTGACGATGGAAGGCGAGATGACGCTAGCTTGGCGCTTGGGCGTTCACGCGGTGATGGTCGAGGACGACCTGGTTTTGCTGGACGAAGCGGCTGACGCCTATGTCTGTCTTCTCGACGGGGCCAAGGTCGTGTCCGTTCGGGCGGATGGAGCGCTGCGCTTTGATCCGCCGCACGCGGTCGATGACCTGATCGAGGGCGGATTGGTCGAGCACCGTCAAACCGGCGCCGCGCCGGCCAAGGCGCCGCCCACTCCGCAGGCCCGGCTCGCGCGACCGGGCCACATCGCCGTCAGGCCTTCGGAGGCGTTGCTTTTTCTTGTCCAGGCCTGGCGCGTGGCCAGGGCGGTGCGCCGTTGGCCGATGGCGCGACTGTTGGCGACGTTGCGCGCCGAGCGCGCCGCCCCGCCAGGGGAGGGCCGCCGCTCGCTCGCCGAGGCTTGCGCGGTGTTCGACACCTTGCTCGCCTGGAGTCCCTTTGACGGGGAGTGCCTGTTTCGCAGTGTCCTTCGACGGCGGTTCTTGATGGCGCTGGGCCACCGTCCCGACTTCGTGATCGGCGTGCGCACCTGGCCATTCCGCGCCCATTGCTGGCTGCAGTCGGGTCCGAACGCCTTGGACGATTGGCCCGAAAGGCTCTGCGCCTATAGGCCGATCCTCACAGCGTCCGCTGGCGGCCCCCCGTGAGTTACCTGCTGATGACCTGGCCGCCGGGCCAACCGTCCGTGGCGGCCGACGCCCTGCATGCGGCCTTCAACGGCAAGAACGGCTGGACCCTGGTCTTGGAGCGCTTTTGCCTGCGGGTCTATGTTCGCGGGACCGCCGCGCCGGCCGTGACGCTTTTGCCCAAGGGCGGCGTGCTGATCGGTCAGATGTTTGACCGCGCCGCGACCGAGGCCGGCGCTGTCGCCGCCTACGATCTGCATCACCTGGGGGACGAGGACGGCTTGACCGTCGCGCGGCGGGTCGTTGACGAGGCCTGGGGGCGCTACGTCCTGGTGCTGCCGGTCAAAGCGCGCCGCCCGATCGTCTTGAGGGAGCCGCTCGGCGCGCTTGACGCCCTGATCTGGCGAAAGGACGAGGCCTGGTGCGTTGCCGACGACGTGCCGCCCGTCTTGGCGCCGGACGGGTTGGCGATCGATGAGATACGCCTGGCCCACCTGATCGCCGAGCCCGACCTGGCCAGCGCCGAGGTTCCGCTGACGGGCGTGACGGCCGTGATGCCGGGGACGGTGGTCGATGAAACCGGATCGGTCCACCGCCTATGGGCGCCCGCGCGCTTTGCCCGCGCGCCGAGGGTGGACGCCTGGACCGCGTCCGAGCGCATTCCTCTGATCTCACGCGCCTGCATCGCGGCGCTGGCGAAGGGGCACGAGTCCATACTTTGCGAAATCTCCGGCGGCCTCGATTCAGCGATCGTCGCCACGAGTCTCAAGGCGGAGGGTGGAAACCTCGGCGCGGCCATCAATTTTCACTGGCCGCAGGCCGAGGGCGATGAACGCCCCTACGCGCGGGCCGTGGCCAAGGCCGTGCGCACACGGCTGGAGGTCATCGCCAGCCGTGTCGCGCCCGTCGCGCCGGACGCCTTCGACGCGGCGGTCGTCGCCAGGCCAAGCTTCAATGCAGTGGATCCTGTCTATGACGCGGTGCTGGCCCAGCGCCTCGTCCAGGGCGGCGAGAGCGCCTTGTTTACGGGGCAGGGCGGAGACGCGGTCTTCTACCAGATGCCCGCGCCGCAGCTGTCGCTCGACCTCCTGGTCCGGGGGCCGCGCCGGCGGGACCTCATGGCTCTGTCGCGACGCACCAACCGCTCGGTCTGGTCGCTCCTGAGACTGGGCGCTCGGGCTCCGGTGCGCGCGACCTTTCCCTATGGGGCGCGCCACGTCGGCCGAGCGCCGAAACACCCCTGGCTTCAAGAGCTGAGGGGCGTTGGCGCGGCCAAGCGCATCCAGATCGAGGCCCTGGTCGCCAACCAGGCCGTGTTCGCCGCCAGCCGCCGTGGCGCGGTGGCCGACCTCGTCCATCCGCTGCTGAGCCAGCCCCTGGTCGAGCTTTGCCTCTCGACCCCGGCGGCGGTCCTGGCCGGCGGGGAGCAGGATCGCGCGTTTGTTCGCTCGGCCTTTCGCGCGCAGTTGCCCCGCCTCGTACTAGACAGGCAGTCCAAGGGCGACCTGTCGGTCTTCTTCGCCAAGGGCGTGGCCAAGAGCTTGCCGGACCTTCGGCCGCGTCTGCTGGAGGGACGACTGGCGGCGCGGGGCCTGATCGATGTCGCGGCGCTCTCCGAAGCGATGCAGCCGGAGGCGATGATCTGGCGTGATGGATCGGCGGAATTCCTTTGCCTGGCGGTGCTGGAGTCCTGGGTGAGGGCATGGGAAGCGCGGGGCGCCTAGGGCGGCGCGCTTTCCCGCGTCGGCGGCGTCGCGGCGAGACTGTCGGCCAGGAACGCGAAGGCCCGGGAATAGAGGTCGCGCAGATTGCCCGGGCCGATCACCACATGGCCTTCGCCATGATAGGTCAGCCACACCGCATCCTTGTTCTGGCGCGCCAGGGCCTGGAACATCATCGCCGACTGGCTCGGATCGGCGTCAATATCGCCCTGGATCAGCATCACCGGCGCCTTGATACGTTGGGCCGCCCAGAGCGGGCTGTTGCGTCGCCAGCGCTCGGGATCGCGCCAGGGCGGGCCCAGCATGCGGCCTTGACCGCTCTCGGCCCAACCGGCCAGGGCGGCGACGGGCAAGCCCGGCTCGGCGATCAGGGAAACCTGCGGCGGCACCGCCCCCCAGAAACTGGCCAGGTCCGAGACCGGCGCCGAAGCGATGACGGCGGAGAAGCGCTCGCTCTGGGTGGCGGCCAGCAAGGCGGCGTAGCCGCCAAAGCTCTGCCCCCATACGGCGACACGGCTGGCGTCGAGGCCGCCAGTCTCGGCGGCCTTGTCGACGATCTCCAGCATTGATTTTGCCAGCGCCGCGCCGGGCTCCGCTTCGGCGGGCAGGGGCAGGCTGGGCGCGATCACGGCATAACCCTCTCCCACCATGGCTTGGATGCTCGCCGAGAACTGCGGATACTGCGGCTGCGCCATGGCTGGCGGCGCGGCATAGGTCGAGCCGGGGTAGGGCACGATGATCACCGGCAGCCGTTTGTCCAGCGGCGCATGCGCCGGCCGATAGAGCCAACTGGTCAGGACTTCGCCCCCAGGGCCAATGTGGTTGATCGCCTGGACGGTGGGGCGGTCGATCTGCGCCAGTTGAGGGTTGAGAGTCAGGAGGGGACGGCCCCCGCGCGACGTCCTCAGCGTCACCGTCGAGGCCCCGCTCGGCGCGCGCGCCTCGATCACCGCCATACCGCGCGCCGGAGCATAGGCCAGCAGCGCCTCGCCCGCCTTCAAAGGTAGGGTCCTATGGCCCAGCCGCAGGGCGCTCGCCGACAACAGGGCGCAGCATAACGGTCCGCCGGCCGTCGGCGTCAGTTGGGGCCGTACGCCGATCGCGGGTTCGCTCGGGCGTTGAAGCCAAAAGCCGGACCCGGCAAGCCGCTGGGGCGCTCCGGTTGGCCCGAGGCGGACGACGCCTTCGCCGCTGACGAAGACCCCGCCGGAGGGATCATTCACCTCAAGGCGTGCAGCGTCCGGCGCCCCCACGAGGTCGCCCTCCAGTTTGCGCCAGGCCGGAGCGTCGGTCGCCGCCCCGCCAGCCCGCCCGCCGAACACCACCACCTGATCGGCGGCGAACCCCGCTCGCACCGTAACCTGCCCGTCTCGTGCAGTCGTCAGGCTGGGCGTGACGGCGGCGGCCGCCAGGTCGCGGGCCACGCCCTGGGCGTCGATCTCGTGCAAGGATCCCGACGCCCAGTCACGGCCGTCGGGCCGGGCGAAGGCCAGCAGCCGCCGGCCGTCGGGCGACCAGACCAGGCTTGTGGGCAGCAGGTCCGCGTGCGGCAGCGGATCGCGGATGTCGCCGCTGGCCAGATCCACCAGTTTGAGGCGACGCCGCCGCCACGGCGTGGAAGGCGTGACGGCGTCGGCCGCCCTCACGTCGATCGTCTCGCCCTCGACCACGACCGCCGCCACCCGGCCGCCGGTGGCGATCTCCAGGTCGATGATCTCGCCGTCGACCAGGTCTCGCACCGCGCCGGTCGACACCGTGATCGCCACCAGCCGCTCGCCCTTGAGCCGGGGGTTCATCTGCGCGTAGCGGCCCGCGCCAAGGGCGGTGACAGCCGCCTCACCGCGCGCGGCGCTGGCCCACAGCGTGAGCAAGCGGTCCTGCACCTGCCACCCATAGCCCAGCCCTCTAGAGGCCGCGCCGGGAGGGCGCGCGATGGCCAGCAACTCATCGTCGCCGCGCCACTGCACCGATCGGCCCCAGGGCGCGGGCTCCACCTCAAGGCCGAGCCACTGCGCTTTTCCCGTCGCCAGGGCGACCACGCCGATCTCCCGCGTGTGGCCTCGGAGCCGGAAGACGACCATCTTCTCGCCCGAGGGCGAGAAGGGGCCGGCCACGTAGCCGACACCAGGCTCTGGCGGCAGCAGAGGTTTGGGCGAACCTGGCGTGTTCAAGTCGACCAGGGTCAGTTCGCCCAGCGCCTCGAAGGTCGCCCAGTCCAGGTCGTAGCGCGGCGCTTGCAACCAGGGCGCGGTCGTGGCGATGACCAGCCAGCGCTGGCTGGGATCGATCACCGCCGGGCCGAGCGTGCGCAGGTCCAGCAGATCATCGATCCGGTAGGGTCTTGTTGCGGCCTGCACGGCGGTCGCTCCGGTGAGCAGGCATGACAGGGCGATCGCCGCGACGCGGCGTTTGAGCATTCGCGTCATTGAAGATGCTCCCGCCTACCAGGCCTTGATGAGCTGCAGGCTCACCCGCCGACCACCGGGATCGGCATTGGCCGGGTCGTAGCCCAAGCCCAGCGGAGAGTTGTAGAACGGCGGGTTAAGATCCAGGAGGTTGGTGACGCTCAGCGCGGCGGTCAGCCCCTGCAGACGGCTTTTTGCCGCCGCCGTCCAGCGCAGTTGGGCGTCGACCGTGGTCCAGGAGGCGACGCGCTCTCCGATCTCGGTTCGAAGATCGCCGACATGGTTCACCGTCCCCGTCGTCGCCAGTTGGCCATGCGTCCAGGTCGCCGACAGGCGAAAGCGAAGGTCGGCCGGGGAGCCGGTCTGTCCGGCGAGATCGATCGGTTGCGCCGCCGCCGTGGTCTGACGCTTGAAATCGGTTAGCCAGGTCAGGCTGGCGTCCAGATCGAGTGGGTCGCCCCAGACGCTTGCGCCGTAGCGGGCCGACAGGTCCACGCCGCGCACCGTGAGCGCGGCGGTGTTGACGTAGCGCGCGTCGGCGATCGCGCCATAGGCGGTGGCCGGGAAGAGGCCCTTCGCGCGCGAGGCCGGATCGTCGATCAGCCCCTGAACCAGAGCCAGGTCACTGGCGCTGCCCGCCGGATTGACGAACTGGCGGAAGGCGGCGAACTCGTCGGCCGTGAGCACGATGCCGAGATTGTCGTTGGCCGGCTGGCCAATGCGATCCTTGAATCGGGTCTCGAAGGTCGACGCCGAGACTTTGAAGCCCGGCAAGGCCTTGGGGGTCCAATCGAACCCCGCCGTCCACGTCTTGGCCGTCTCGGGCTTGAGGTTGGGATTGCCGCCAAACAGCAGCAGGCTGAGCACGCTGTCGGCGCCACGTGTCAGGAAGACCGGGGTAATCAGGAACCGGTCGTTCAGCTCGCCCAGTGACGGCGCGCGAAACGCCCGCCCATAGGTCCCTCTGAGCGTGAGGTCGCCGTCCGGCTTCCAGACCAAGCCGAACTTGGGCACGGTGCTGGTCCCCACGTCGTCATAAGACTCGATCCGGCCGGCGGCGGAAAGTTCGAGCCGCTCGATGCCGGGGCGGGGCTGACCGTTCGTTCGCCCTTTCGGGCAAAGCCCGCGCGCGGCGCGGTTCCGCCCACGAAGCTCGTGCCGCTGGTGTCCAGGCGCTCGCGGCGAAACTGCACGCCGACGGCCGCCTGCAGGGGGCCGCCCGGCAGGGTGGCCAGGGCGCCATCCGCCTGGAGGCTGAAACTGTCGGTCTCGCCGAGGGTGCGTCGGGTCTCATAACCTGACCCGATGAAGTCTAGCACGGCCTTGCTGTTGGAGCCCTGGCCGATAAATGGGTTGAAGTAGCCATCCCGCGCGGCGCTGAAAGACGTCGCCGGGTCGTCTGGAACCGCCCCCAAGGCTTCGTCGAGCAGGGTCGGGTTGACCACGTTATCGCCCCGAGTGTGCGAGAGGTCTTCGGCGTGGGCGACATAGGTCGTCAGGCGCCAGTCACGCGGAAGGCGCGCCTCCAGGCCGACCGAGACGGCCAGACTATGGACCGAGCCTTTGCTGCGCACACCGCCCAGCTCGTCCAGAAAGGAATAGGCGACGATCTCCGAGGGGGCGTTGGTTGGCGAGGCGTACCAGGGATTGTCGGGCGTGACGAAGATGAGGCTGTCGGAGGCCAGGCCCGTCGCGTGAAACCGCCGGTCCGAATAGCGCAGATCTCCAGAGACCGTGACGTGAGCCCCAAGGTCCTGGCTGGCGGCGACGAACAGACTGTCGCGGCGCTGGGCCGGCAGGACGTCGTAGTCGCTCCGCCAGTTCTCCAGGTTCTGCCCTGCCTTGAAGTCGCTCGCCTGGAGCACGGTCCCCGGCGCGCTGTTTGGGATCGCGTAGCCCGGCGCCAAAGCGCCGCTGACCGGATCGAAGGACACCACGGTGCCGGGCTTGGCGTAGTAGCGCCGCTGGTCGGTTCCGCCCCAAGGCCGCAGATCGGTTTGGCCGGCATACCATCGCCGCCGTCCCGCCAAGGCTTGGCGGTCCTGATACTCGTAGGAGATCACCGCATGGCCACCGGCCCAGCGGGTCCCGAAGGTCTGGGCCAGCGACACTTGGCCAAGGTCGCCATGGGTGGATCCGCCTGCGGTCAGTCGCGTTTCGGCGCCTTCATAGTCCTTGCGCATGACAATGTTGACCACGCCGCCGACGGCGTCGGAGCCATAGAGCGCCGAGGCCCCGTCCAGCAGCACCTCCACCCGATCCACCGCCACCAGGGGCAAGCTGGAGACGTCGGCGAAATCGCCCTTCAATCCCGCGCCCGCCATGCGTCGGCCATCGACCAGCACCAGCGTCGAGTCCGCGCCCAGGCCCCTCAGGTTGATTGCGGTGGCTCGCGCGCTGTTCACGCCCGTGGTGTCGGCCCCGGTCGCGCCGGTGTCGTCCGACACGCTGCCGCCGAACGCCTGAGGCAGGGCCGTCAGCGCGTCGGCCAGCGTCGCATAGCCGCCCTGGTCTATGGCGTTGCGGTTGAAGGTCAGGACCGGAGAGGCGCCCTGGCCGCCGCGAATATGGCTCCCGACCACGATTTCCGAGAGCATGGTGTCGTCGCTCTCCGCGCCGGCGGCGCTGGCCGGATACGCGGCGGCTTCGGCGCCGGGACCCGAGCGGGCGGAGCGTAGGATCAGCACGCCGGGTCGGACCTGATCGACGGCGATGTGGCTGCCGACGAGCAGCCGTTCAGCCGCCTCACGCGCGGTGAACTGGCCTCGCAGCGCCGGCGCGTTCAGCCCGGCGACCAGTTCCATATCGAAGAGAATCTTGATGTCGGCCTGGGTTGCGAGCGCCACCAGCGACTTCTGCAGGGGGCCGGCGGGCAGGTTGAGCGTGACGGTTCGCTCGGCCGATGTTGCGTTGGAAGGCGAGGCCACCGCCGCCAGGACAGCGACACTGGCGCCGAACAACAAGTCTCCAAGAACAGGCTTCATGTCTCAATTTCCCCCGCCGGCGACGGGGGCGCTCAATATGATGCGCTGTGGCCCCGCGGTCGGCTTGGGGGTGAGACGACTGGGGTGACGTCGCAGGACAGCGGCCTCATGAAAAAATTATGACGTCAACTCTTTGCGCCGCCTTCTGGTTGCAATTTCAGGTCGCCGTTAGGTTGGCGAACGGCCTTGAGATGATAGAGGGCCGACACAGCCGCGATGAAATCGTCATTGTCGCCGGCGGTGAACACGCCGCCGATCGGGCGGCTGCCGGGAACGCCTGGGGCGAGGATGATCTTGTCGCGCCGATACCGATTAAGTTCAGCCACGGCCTGCGACAGCGGCACGCCCTCGAAGGTCACGTTCCCGGTCGTCCAACTGGTGGCTGCAGGTACGTCAACGGGCTGAGGGCTTGGCGGCGTCCTGGCTTTCGGTTCAAGCGCCAAGGCTTGGCCGGCCGTCATCCGCCATGGCGTTGCGCGCACGGACCTGTCGGTGACCTCGACGCTGCCCTGCGCGAGAACCACACGCACGGTCTGGCCCTCGCGACGAACGTCGAAGCGGGTGCCGAGCGCCCGCACCTCGGTGGCACCGGAGGCGACCATGAAGGGGCGGTGCGTATTATGCGCGACCTGGAACATCGCTTGGCCGCGCAGAAGTTCGACCCGGCGCTGGCCGGCCGAGTATCGAACCTTGACGGCGCTATCGGTGTTGAGCTGGATCCGCGAGCCGTCCTCCAGCGTCGCGCTATAGGTTTCGCCGACGCGCGTTGAGTAGGTCGGCAGACGCATCACCGTCGTCGTCGCGATCGCGGCGATCACGCAGGCCGCCGCCAACGCGCCGATCATGAGGGGCGCGCCGCGCCGGGCGGTGAACCGTCGCTGGCGGCGCACCGCGCCCCGGGCGCGCGCGTCAGCCGAGGCCTGGCGCATATCCGGATCGTCGCGCAGGCTGCTCATG
>NCDQ01000062.1 GCA_002280275.1 Caulobacter vibrioides
CGCGGGCGCCGGGATCGTCCTTGGCGTGGCCGCGCAGGGTCTCGATGAAGCCGGACAGCGACGCGAGCGGCGTACGCAGTTCATGGCTGGCGTTGGCTAGGAAGTCGGCGCGCGTGCGCTCGCTACGGCGGGCGTCGGTCTCATCGCGCAAGGCTAGAAGCGCAAGTCGCGAACGACCGACCGTCTCTTTGAGCGGGCGCGCCGACGCCAGCCACGTGCGCCCTTGGACGCCGCCCGTTTCGAACTCGGCCACACCCTCGATCCCGCCGAACAAGGCCTCGTCGACCGCCTCCAGAACGCGCGGATGCCGCACGGCGGTCACCAGCAGCGCCCCCTTGTGCTGGATTTTGAACAGTTCGCGGGCGGTGGCGTTTGCGAACAGGAAGCGCCGGCCTGTGAGGTCATCAGCCTCCTCGGCCGCGATCACCATCAGCGGATCGGGCAACTGGTCCAAGATCGCGGCGAAGGGCGGCTGCTCGGCCGCGGTCACCGGCGGCTGGGCCAGAATGCTCCCTTCGACGCCGGCGGTCCTCGCCTCTTTTCGCCGATTGAGAAAAACGCCCGCGCCGCCCACCGCAAGCGCGGCGAGGACCGCAGGCATAGGCTCGGCAAGACCCAGCGCCGCCAGCGCCAAAAGCGCCCCGGGCCCAATCAACAACGACCATGGCGCGCTCGCATCAGCGCGCGCGGGACTACCCTGGGGTGTGTTCGCCAACAGCATCGTGGGAGTTCACCGATTCAAGCGAGAGGCGATTCGACGAACCAGATATGGCGCCCCGCCAAGCCATGCGATAGACGAATGACGCCCTAGTGCGCGTCGCGAGCGGAACTCACCGTATTTTCGCCGCATCGTGATCTGATTTAGTGGCCCGGTTTCTATCGAGGTGTCGTTCGTAATGCAGCGCAAGGTCCTGGTCGCGACGGTCGCGGCCGCTCCTCTTCTGGCCATCGGTTTCGCCGCCTCGGCCGAAACCCCGGTCTCCACCGCGCGCACGACGCCGATCGCGACCAGCACGGCGACCGGAACCGCTGCCGACGATATTCGCATCACCGCCGACGGCTCGATCAAGCTGACCACGGCCGGTCCGATTGTCACGATCGACAGCAATCACAAGGTTACGAACCTCGGCACGCTTTCGACCACCGGCGTCAACGACGGCGTGGGCGTCCTCATTATCGGCGGCAGGACCGGCGGGCTGACGAACTCGGCCACGATTTCGCTGCTTGAAGACTACACCGCCAGCGACAGCGACTCGGACGGCGACCTTGACGGCGTGTTCGCCCAAGGCGCCAACCGCTTCGGCGTCCGTCTGACCAGCGCCGGGACCTTCACGGGCGACATCGTCAACGATGCGGCCGGTATCATCAGCATCGAGGGCAATAACTCCGCCGGCATGCTGCTGGAAGGGCCGGTGGTCGGGAACATCACCAACCTCGGCTCGATCAGCGTCATTGGCGATAACGCCTACGGTGTGAGGATCGCAGCGCCGGTCACGGGCAAGGTGACCTTGGGCGGCCAGATCAACGTGCAAGGCGTCAACGCCGTCGCCCAGGCGGTCGACGCCAATGTCTCGGGCGCGCTGGTCCTGCAGGGATCGACCAGCGCCACGGGCTACCGCTACACGTCCCGCCCCACGACGGTCGACGCCTTGAACAAGCTGGACGCCGATGACTTGCTGCAGGGCGGGCCTGCGGTGCGCATCGCGGGCGACGTCAGCGGCGGCGTGTTGCTTCAGGGCCTGAACTACTCAACCAAGGTCAACAGCGACGGGACGACGACGACCACGACGGTCTCGTCGAGCAATACCGGGACGTCGAACATCAACGTTTTCGGCGCGGCGCCGGCGCTACAAATTGGTTCGGCCAGCCAAAACGTTACCCTTAGCGCAGTTGGATCCGGCGACAACGCCTATGGCCTGATCGCCAAGGGGGCCATCTCCGCGGCAGGCGTCTACAACGGTGTCTCGGCCACCGGGGTGGCGATTGGCGTAGGCGGCGGGCGGACGACCACCCTCATCGGCGGCCTGCGCAATGACGGACAGATCACCGCGACATCCTACGAGGCCAACGCCACCGGCCTGGCGCTGAACACCGGCGCCGCCGCAGCCTCGATCCTCAATCGCGGCGCGGTGACCGTCAACAGCGCGTCGTTCGCGGGATCCGGCGTCACCGCAGACGCTCGCGGGCTGGTGATCGCCAGCGGAGCGTCGGCGACCAGCCTGAGCAACTCCGGAAGCGTCGCCGTGACGCGTACGGGCGAAACTGGCGATGCGATCGCGGTGCTCGACCAAGCCGGGACCCTGCAGACGATCTCAAACACAGGCTCTATCCGGACGACCGTTTCCGCGCCCGCGTACAAGGCCGACGGCACGCTGGCGACCGTCACTTCTACGGGCCGAGCGATCGCGTTGGATCTACGCGCCAACACGTCGGGCGTGACCTTCACTCAGTCGGGCCCGGCCAACTTCACCTCGACGAGCACCTTCCCCAGCACTGACACCACCGCCAGCTCAGACTCGGCGTCGACCACGGTGGCGCCGTCGACCATCGGTGACGTGCTGTTCGGCGGCGGGGCGGACACCTTGAACCTGTGGAGCGGCACGCTGCTGGGCGAGATGTCGTTCGGCGCAGGCCAGGACCGCTTCTCGATTGACGGCGGCGCCGTGGCGGTCGGCAAGCTCTACGACAGTGATGGCAAGCTGGACCTTTCGATCGCCAACGGCAGCCTGGCGATCGCCAACAGCGACACCATCAACGTCAGCAGCGTGGATCTGGGCAGCAAGGCCAAGCTTCTGTTCTCGGCGGACCCGACAGCGGGAACCAACACCAAGCTGGTCGTTTCAGGCGCGACGACCATCGCCACGGGCGCCGAACTGGGCATCCGCATGGCCAATCTGGTCAAGCAGCCGACAACCTTCACGGTGATCCAGGGCTCGAACATCAGTGTCGGGACGATCGGCAACAGCCTGCTGGCCGAGTCGCCTTACCTGTACGTCGCCACGAGCCGGGCCGACGCCAACAACGTCTACATCGACGTCCGTCGTCGCACCGCCGCCGAAATCGGCTTCAATCAAGCCGAAACCTCGGCCTATGACGCCGTGTTCAGCGCGCTGGCCGCGGACTCGACGCTCGCCGCGACCTTCCTGAACCAGAACTCGCGCGACGGATTCCGGGACCTTTACGACCAGATGTTGCCCGACCAGGGCGAAGGCCTGTTCGCGGCGCTGCAGACGGTCAACCAGCAGGTTTCGGCGGCGACCATGTTCCGCCCAGATCCAGGCGATCGCTACGGCCCCGACAGCGTCTGGGTGCAGGAGATCAACTCGCTGACCCGTCGCGACACCGACCAAACCATCGGTTCGGACACCCAAGCGTTTGGCTTTGTCGGCGGCTATGAGGCGATGGGCGACGCTGGCGGCGCGCTGGGCCTGACCCTGGCCTATGTCAGCATCGAAGAGCACGACACGGTCGCCAAGGTCGGCGAACAAACCACCGCCTCGTTCGTGCAGAGCGGCGCCTACTGGCGGCGCGCCATGGGCGGCTGGCGCTTCAACGCCGGCGGTGGCCTGGGCTACGCCTTCTTCCAAGGTGATCGCCGCTTCATCGCGCCGGACGCCAACGGCGACGGCGTTGCGGACCTGGTCCTGAAGAACAGCGCCGACTGGAACGGCGTGACCGCCAACGCCTATGCGGGCATGGCCTACGAACAGAAGTTTGGCCGGTTCTTCGCCCGCCCCGAAGGTCGCCTCGACTATGTCTGGCTGCGCGAGGGCAAGCGCGCCGAAACGGGCGGCGGCGACGCCTTCGACCTGACCGTCGACAAGCGCACCTCCAGTAACCTCAGCGGCGAACTGGGCGTGGTGATGGGCGCTGACTTCGGCAAGCAAGTGTGGTGGCGTCCGGAGGTCCGCGTCGGCTACCGCCAGACGCTGGCGGGCTCGGTGGGCGACACCGTGGCGCGCTTCAAGGGCGGCAACGCGTTTTCGATGGCCGCGATGGACGACAAGCAAGGTGCGCTCACCGCTGGCTTCGCCCTGCGGGCGGGTACGCCCATGTCCTACCTGGCGCTGGAGGGCGGCGTCGAAGCCGCCAAGAAGCGGAAGCGCTACAATCTGCGCCTCTCTGGTCGGGCCATGTTCTAAGCCGCGTCAAATCGCCTCACGTCGACGTATCTGAGCAGAAGGCCGCTTCGGGAGACCGAGGCGGCCTTTTGCGCGAACGGATTGTTAATCGCTTCAACCGTTTGATTCCGTGGAAGATTCGCGGATTTTTTCGCGACACTTCGTCGCGCCTCAAGAAAATCTCGGGGCCGGCTCCCTTAATCTCTATTCCCGAGCTGGGATTAATCGTCTCACCTAGGCTCGGCAGGTCGGCTCGCGCTGCGCGCCGAGAGGGGACTAACGATGACCGTTGCCAAGACTGCCTTCCGCGCCGCGTTGATCGCGGGCGCCTCCCTACTCATCACCGCCGGCGCCGCGTCGGCCCAAACCTCGTCGCCCGACGACGCCGCCGCGCGCATCGCCGCGCTCGAGGCGCAACTTCAGGCCCTTCAAAAGCAGGTCTCCGACCTGAAGGCGACCACCGCCGCCGCCGCCACCAAGGACGCCAAAGCCGCCCAGAGCGCGACCACCGTCAGCATGGCGAACGGGCGTCCGACCTTCTCCACCGGCGACGGGGCGTTCTCAGCGTCGATCCGCGGCTTCTTCCAGGCCGACGCCGCGCGCTACGACCAAAGGCCAGCCGGCCCCCTGGCCACGGACTTCCGCAGAGGCTCGTTCGGCGACGCCACCGAAAACGACCGCGTGCGCGATCTGTCCGACGGCGTAAACGTCCGCCGCGCTCGCCTTGGCGTAGAGGGTAAGGTCTTCGGCGCCTTCGACTACGCAATGGTCTACGATTTCGGAGGCTCCGGCACGGAAGAGGCCGGGAAGATCTCCTCGGCCTGGCTTCAATACAGCGGCTTGCCGGTGAAGGTCCGCGCGGGCTTCTATCCGCACCCCACCAGCCTGGAAGACGCCGCCAGCTTCACCGGATCGCTCTTCCCCGAGCGGGCGTCGGTCGCCGAAACGGTCCGAGGTCTTGCAGGCGGCGACGGCCGCGCGACGATCGGGGTGTTCCAGAGCGGCGAACGCTGGAACTTCTCCGCAGCCGTCACCGGTAACACCGTCACGACCCAGACGTTCGACGAACAACTCGGCGCTGTCGGCCGGTTCTCGGTTGTCCCGTTCAAGGGCGATGGCTGGCTGGTCCACACCGGGGTGAACACCAACCTTGTCATCCATCCCGCCAAGGGCGGTCCGGACGTCGCCGCGACAGGCGGCGCCATCAGCAACCTGCGCCTGCGCGATCGACCTGAATTGCGCGTCGATGGCGCCCGCCTGATTGATACGGGCAATATCGACGCCGACAGCCTGACCGCGATCGGTCTGGAGTTCGGCGCGATGCGCAAGAACGTCTTTGTTCAGGCCGAATACTTCGACATCAAGGTCAAGCGCCGCAGCAGCACGCTGCCGGATCCGAAGTTCAATGGCTGGTATGTCCAGGCCGGCTGGACCCTGACGGGCGAGGCTCGCCGCTACAGCACCGCGACCGCGGGCTTCGACGCGCCGCGCCCCGCCAAGCCCTTCGACCTGAAGAAAGGTAACTGGGGCGCTATCGAACTCGCCGCGCGCTATTCGAACTTCGACCTCGACTATCTGGCGGGCCCGGCGGGCTCCTCGCCCGTCGCCGGCGCGATCCGTGGCGGCGAGCAGAACATCTTGTCGCTGGGCGTGAACTGGTACCTCAATTCGGTCGTTTCGCTCTCCGCCGCGTACCGCAATGTCGAGGTCAATCGCCTCTCGCCGGGCGGCACGGCCTTCGGCGCCACCTCAACCCCGCCCGCAGGGGCGCAGGTCGGCCAGGATCTCGATATCTGGTCCGTCCGAACACAGTACGTCTTCTAACCGACACAGCTCCGAGGACACTTCATGGCTGGTCATTTTGACAGACCTACGCGACGAGGTGTCCTCGGCGCCGCTACCGCCGGCCTTGGCGCGGTCGCCGCCCCAGCCGCGCTTAGCGGTGTCGCCCATGCCCAAAGCAAGACGGTGACGCTGCTGAATGTCAGCTATGATCCGACGCGGGAGCTCTACAAGGATATCAACGCGGCCTACGCGACCTACTGGAAGACGCGCGTCGGTCAGACCCTGGCCATCAACCAAAGCCACGGCGGCTCGGGCAAGCAGGCCCGATCGGTGCTCGACGGACTACAGGCCGATGTCGTCACCCTGGCGCTCGCCTATGACATCGACGAAATCGCCGCCAAGGGCCGATTGCTGCCCGCCAACTGGCAATCGCGGCTGCCGCAGAACTCCGCGCCATACGCCTCGACGATCGTGTTCCTGGTCCGCAAGGGCAATCCCTGGAAGATCAAGGACTGGAGCGACCTGATCAAGCCCGGCGTCGAGGTCATCACGCCCAATCCCAAGACCTCCGGCGGTGCGCGCTGGAACTATTTGGCGGCCTGGGCGTGGGCGCTCAAACAGCCGGGCGGCGACGCCGCCAAGGCCGAGGCCTATGTGAAGGCCCTGTTCGAACACGTCCCGATCCTTGATACGGGCGCGCGCGGCGCGACGACGAGCTTCACCCAACGCGGCATCGGTGATGTCCTGCTGACTTGGGAGAACGAAGCCTACCTCGCCCAGGAGGAACTGCCGGGCAAGTTCGACATCGTCTATCCTTCGTTGTCGATCCTGGCCGAGCCGACCGTCGCTCTGGTCGACAGGAACGTGGATCGTCGCAAGACCCGAACCGTGGCCCAGGGGTATCTGAACTTCCTCTACAGCCCGCTCGCTCAGAATCTCATCGCCAAACATCACTACCGCCCGCGCAACGCGGCCGTCGCCGCCAAGTACGCCAGCAAGTACAAACAGATCCCGCTGGTGACGATCGACGACACCTTCGGCGGCTGGAAGAAGGCCCAGGCGACGCACTTCAACGACGGCGGCGCCTTCGACCGGATTTATCGGCCGAAGTAACCCCGGCCTCGAGGCTCGCCTGTCCCGGGGAGTCCGGGCGAGCCCCCGATCATCGCAGCGGCCGGCTAAAAAGGCTCCAGGTCCGGCGGGTCCTCACGCCGGGGCGCAACCTCTGTTGGGAACTCGACAAGATCGGGTACGTTGAGCGTCCACGGGGAGGTGGGAGCTTAGCCTTGGAAGACTATTCGGAATCGCGCCGGGCCGGCGAGCGGCTTGCCGCCGGACATGATGTCGGCGATCCATTCGCCGCAGCGATCCGGGCTACCCGCATGGCCATGATCGTCACCGACGCCACCCAGACTGACAACCCGATCATCTTCGCCAACGACGCCTTCCTGAAGCTGACCGGCTACGCGCGGGACGAGGTGATCGGCCGAAACTGCCGCTTCCTCCAGGGACCCGACACGGACCCCGAGACCGTCAAGACCGTGCGCGAGGCCGTAACGGCGGGGGACGATGTCGCCGTCGACCTGCTGAACTATCGCAAGGACGGATCGTCGTTCTGGAACGCGCTTTATCTGTCGCCCGTACGGAACGACGCCGGTCAGATCGTCTATTTCTTCGGCTCACAGCTGGATGTCACCGACAAGAAGGCCATCGAGGTTCGCGCCCGCGACCACAGCGACGGTCTTCAGCAGATGGTGGATGAGCGGACGCGCGAACTCACTCAAGCGCTTGAGCAGAAGACCGTCCTTCTTCACGAGGTGGATCACCGCGTGAAGAACAACCTTCAGCTCATCTCCAGCCTGCTGCTGTTGCAAAACCGGCGCGTGCCTGATCCTGCGATCAAAGCGTCGCTAAAGGGCATGTTGGGCCGAGTGAACGCCATCGCAACGGTCCACCGACGCCTGTTCCAAAGCGAGGATGTGGAGCGCTTCGACGTTTCAGCGTTCATTCGAGACCTGGTCGCGGACTTAATGGGCTCCGCGATGCGCGACGACATCCGTGTGGAGCTGAATCTCGAACGCGTCGAGATCCCCGCCGCCAAGGCCGCGCCGCTCGCCCTGGTGGTCAACGAACTTCTGACCAACGCCCTTCGGCACGGCTTTCCGGAAGGACGCGGGGGTCGCATCTTCGTCGGGGTTTCCCGCCTCAACGGCGATTTCCGGATCGAAATCGCCGACGACGGCGTTGGTCTGGAGAGCGAAACGAAGGCCTCCGGCTTTGGCCTGACCATCGTCCAGCTGCTTTGCCAGCAATTGAAGGCGAAATGGGAGACCACCGACGCGGAACCTGGGACCCGTGTGGTCGTTCTGTTGCCCGTCAATGGGGCGCACTGAGTAAGGACTTGTCTTGGTAATGAGCCGGCCAGCGCTCGATGTTCTGATTGTCGAAGACGAGATGCTTCTCGCCATCGAGTTGGAGCATCTGATCGAGGAGGCCGGCTGCCACCCTCTCGGCTGCGCCATGAGTTCGGACGAAGCCGTCGCGCTCGCCGAGCGGCTGAAACCTGACCTTGCCCTCGTGGACGTCCATCTCAGCGATGGCCCGACCGGCGTCGACGTGGCGCGTAAGATTGCCGACGACTGCGGCGGCGTCGCGCTGTTCATGACCGCCAATGTCAAACGCCTGCCCGACGACTTCGCCGGTGCGTGCGGGGTGATCGGCAAGCCTTACTCCGAGTATGGCGTAAGAACCGCCCTGGCCTTTCTCGTTGTTTGTCTCAGCGAAGGGCGCGCACCAGGCCCGGTCCCGGTCGGCCTGACTCTCGCGCCGGCCTACGCCCAGCGCTGGGAGGCCGAGGACCCGCTGGCCAGATCCGCCTGATGGAAGGGTCGCCCCTCGCCGTTCTCGTCGGAACATTAGCGGCCTTGCTGTCGATCGGCAGCTTCGCGCCACAGATCATCAAGACCTGGCGCGAGCGGGATGCTTCGGCCGTCTCACTGCGCATGTATGTCGTTACGGTCACAGGATTTGGCTGCTGGCTGACCTATGGCCTGATGATCCAGGCTTGGCCGGTCATCGCGTCCAATCTCGCCTGCCTTGTGATGTCCGGTGCAATGCTGGCGCTCAAGCTGCGGTTCGGTCGCGCAGGCTAGCGCCCGGGCTCGTTTTTGATGACAGGGGGGGCGGGGTCCGCTATCGAGGCGCCGCTATTTTCCGCATCGAGGACCGCCGCCTTGACCGACGTCGCCGAGGAAGCTGGCTGGGCCACCGCCAAGACTTTGGCTGAGGCCCTGCCCTATATCCAGATCTACGACCGCGAAACGGTCGTGATCAAATACGGCGGCCACGCGATGGGCCAGGAAGACGTGGCCAAGGTCTTCGCCGCCGACGCGGTGCTCTTGAAGCTTCTGGGCGTGCACCCGGTGGTCGTGCACGGCGGCGGTCCGCAGATCAGCCGCATGCTCGACAAGGCCGGCGTCAAATCGACCTTCGTCGACGGGCTTCGCGTCCCTGTCGGGCAAGGACGCGCGCCTGATCACCGCTGAAAAGGTGACGCGGACCAAGAAGGATCCAGACAGCAATATCGAACAGGCGGTGGACCTGGGCTTCGTGGGCGAGCCCACCAAGGTCGACCCGCAGCTGATAGAGGCCCTGCTGACCTCTGAGCACGACTATATCCCGGTCGTCGCGCCGATTGGCGTCTCGCCGGCTGGCGACACCTTCAACATCAACGCCGACACAGTGGCCGGCGCCCTGGCCGGCGCGCTGAAGGCCAAGCGCATGCTGATGTTGACCGACATCAAGGGCGTGCTCGACGGCAACGGCGAGCTGATCCGTGAAATGACCATCGATCAGGCTCGCGCCCTGATCGACACCGGCGTGGCCACCGGCGGCATGATCCCGAAGCTGGAGAACGCCATCCACGCGATCGAGTCCGGCGTCGAGGCTGTCGTCATCCTGGACGGCCGCCGCCCGCACGCGATGCTGGTCGAGCTGTTCAGCGAATACGGCGCCGGCACGCTGATCAAGCGATGAGCGCGGACCTTTCCCACGTCGACACCTGGCTGTTCGACCTCGACAACACGCTCTACCCGATGGAAAGCCAGTTCATGGACCTCATCGAGGTCAAGATGACGGACTTCGTCGAGCGCGAAACGGGGCTCCCCCGCGAGGAAGCCCGTGCGCTGCAGAAGCAGTACTTCTTGGAACACGGCACCACCCTGGCGGGCCTGATGGCCAACCACAGCGTCGAGCCCAAGCGGTTTCTCGACGAAGTGCACGATGTCTCCATGGACCTCTTGGTCCCCGACGCGGCGCTGCGGACGTCGATCTCACGCTTGCCGGGCCGGCGGCTGATCTTCACCAATGGCTCGCTGGGGCATGCTGAGCGCGTGCTGAACCACCTGAACCTGCACGACCTGTTCGACGACCTGTTCGCCATCGAAAGCGCCGACTACCTACCCAAGCCCGCCCTGGCGACCTTCGACAAAATCACCAAGATGCACGCTGTGCGCCCCCCCGAGGCGGCCTTCTTCGAGGACAGCGAAAAGAACCTCGTACCGGCCTCTCGCCTGGGCATGACCACCGTGCTGGTCGGTCCGCACGCCGCCGCCTCGACCTCCGAACACGTCCATTTCCGCACCAACGATCTCGCCGCGTTCTTGAGCTCGGCGCGCCTGCAAGGAAACCCCGTATGACCGCCGTGAGCCTCGCCGATCTCCAGACCGAAATCGAAGCCGCGTGGGAAGCCCGCGCCGACGTCTCGGCCGCCACCACCGGCCCGGTCCGCACGGCCGTCGACGAAGCCCTGCGCCTGCTCGACAACGGCGAAGCCCGCGTCGCCGAGAAGATCGACGGCGAGTGGTTCACGCACCAATGGCTGAAGAAGGCCGTGCTGCTGTCGTTCCGCCTGAACCCCAACACGGTGATGCGCTCGGGCGCGCTGGGCGGCGGCGTCGGCCCCTGGTGGGACAAGGTGCCGAACAAGTTCGACGGTTGGGACGCCCCGCAGTTCGAGGCCGGCGGCTTCCGCGCCGTGCCCGGCGCCATCGTCCGTCGCGGCGCCCACATCGGCAAGAACGTGATCCTGATGCCGTCGTTCGTGAACATCGGCGGCTATGTCGATGAAGGCACGATGGTCGACACCTGGGTGACGGTCGGCTCGTGCGCCCAGATTGGCAAGAACGTCCACCTGTCGGGCGGCGTCGGCATCGGCGGCGTGCTGGAACCCCTGCAGGCCAACCCGACCATCATCGAGGACAACTGCTTCATCGGCGCCCGCTCGGAAGTCGTCGAGGGCGTGGTCGTCGGCGAGGGCTCGGTGCTGTCGATGGGCGTCTTCATCAGCGCCTCGACCAAGATCGTCGACCGCAAGACCGGCGCCGTCCACATCGGCAAGGTGCCGCCCTACAGCGTCGTGGTGCCGGGCAGCCTGCCGGATCCGAACGGCGGCCCCAGCCTCTACTGCGCCGTGATCGTCAAGACGGTCGACGCCCAGACGCGGTCGAAGACCTCGATCAACGACCTGCTGCGGGATTGATCTCTCAAATCCTCCCCCCAGCGGGGGAGGTGTCGGCGAAGCCGACGGAGGGGGAAGAAGCCTGATACCCGTACTTCCCCCTCCGGCCTTTCGGCCTCCTCCCCCACGGGGGGGAGGATTTCGTGACCCCTACTTCGTCGCCTCGTTCAGCTGCCTCTCGCTCTCGGCCGCGCCTTCCTTGGCGTCCTGTTTCAGGTCCCGGCCGGCTTCCTTGAGCTCCTGCCCGGCCTCGCCAGCGGCGTCCTTCAACTCCGCGCCGGTTTCCTTGGCGCTTTCCTTGATCGCGGTCCCGGCTTCCTTGACCTCCGGGTCGTTGGCGATGTTGTGGGCCGCGTCCTTAACGTCAGCGGCGGCGGCCTTGGCACCTTCCTTGACCTCGGTGGCGTGCTCCTGCGAACAGGCGGCGAGCGAAAGGGCGGCGGCCCCGGCGGCGATCAGCATCAGCTTGGAACGCATCGTCATGCTCCTTCTTGGTCGGCTGGATAACGGAGCGCCACGGCGCCGGTTCCGAGTCCGACTTTCCCGAAGGCTCCGGGCCCGCTAAACCCCCGCCATGCGCATCGCCTTCCTCGGCACTCCCGATTTCGCCGTCACCTGCCTCGCCGAACTCGTCGCCTCCGGTCACGAGATCGCCTGTGTCTATTCCCAGCCGCCCGCCCCGCGCGGACGCGGCCAAGACCTGAAGCCCTCGCCAGTCCACGCCTTCGCCGAGGGCCTGGGCCTGCCGGTCCGTACGCCGGTCTCGATGAAGACGCCCGAGGAGATCGAGGCCTTCAAGGCGCTGGACCTCGACGCCGCCGTCGTCGTGGCC
>NCDQ01000487.1 GCA_002280275.1 Caulobacter vibrioides
GCCGAGCGCATCAGCGACCTGAGTCTGGCTGAGACCCATCATCTTGCGACGAATTCTCAGCCGGGCCCCGACATAGAGATCAACGGGATGGGCCTGTTCGGCTGCGAGTCGATCGTTCATCCGCCTTTATTCCCTCCAACACCGGTAAACGGCTGACTGTAGTCTTAACGGATATAGACCGAGCTTGGCGGCTTCGTCACGCGCGGCCATGCACGGAACGGGTCTTCGCGCTGAAGTGTCGCGACGCATGGTTTATCCTTATGGTTGATCTTGCCGCCTTACGCGTTGTTTGGGACTTGACGCGGCAGGTCTCTGAAGGTGTTTGCGCGCCATGAAACTTCGATCGGGCGCGCGCGTCGCCGTGGCGGGAGCCGGGGCCTTGGGATCCGCCGTGACCCTGCGGTTGGCGCGCCTGGGTTTCGAGGTCACCGTCTTTGATCCTTCTCCGCCTGGCGTGAACGCCTCCGGTGTGGCGGCCGGCATGCTGGCGCCGCTAAGTGAGGCGCTCTTCGACCCTGCCTCGCGCCACCACCTGGCTCTGATGAGACGCGCGCGAGCGCTGTGGCCGGACTTCGCGCAGGCGCTGGGCGTCACCTTGGTTCGCAGCGGCGTGCGGATCGAAGGCGCGGACGCCTGGCGAAGCGAGGTTGCGGCGCGCCTTGACGCCCTGGGAGCGTCGGCCGACGCCCTCGGCATCGAGGATTGGCGGATCGATGCTCGGCAAGCGCTGGAGAAGCTGCGGGAGGCTGCTCGCCGAGCGGGGGCGACATTCCAATCCGTCGCCGTGCAGGGATCTAAGCCTGGCGTTGTCGAACTGGCGGACGGCCGCCGCGAGGCGTTCGACGCCCTGGTGTTGGCCACGGGGCCTGGGGTCCGCCACGGCGGCATCGCGCCGGAGACAAAAGCCTTGGAGCCCATCAAGGGGCAAATCCTGCGTTTGCCCGAGCGGGACGAGGGGGAAACACCGGTGGTTCGAGGCGAGGGTGTCTATCTCGCCCCCGGCGCCTCGCTCGCCATCGGCGCGACGATGGAGCATGGGCGCGATGATCTTGCGCCAGACCCGGCGGCGACCCGAGCGCTAAGGGCGGCGGCTGCGATCCTGCGTCCGGACCTTGATCTGGATGGAGCCGCAGTTGACGTCGGGGTCCGGGTGACCACGCCAGATGGACTGCCTCTGGTGGGCTGGAGCCAAACGCCTGGGGTGATGCTGGCGGTGGGCGCGCGTCGCAACGGCTGGCTGTTCGCGCCGCTTGTGGCCGACATGGTCGCCGCGTATCTGACGGGTGATAACCTAGGCCAGGACGCCACGGCGATGTACGCTAGGCGCTTCGAGAAGCCTTAGATCTAAGCAAGAAGAATAAGCAGGGGAGTTGGCCGATGTCGGGATTCTGGTTGACCGAGGAACAGGAGGCCATCCGCGAGGGCGTGGCCAAGGTTTGCGCGGCGTTTGACGACGAGTACTGGCGCCGCACCGACGAGACGGGCGAGTTCCCCGAGGCGTTCGTCGCCGCCATCGCCGAAGGCGGCTGGCTGGGCGTCGCCATGCCGGAAAGCGTGGGCGGCGCAGGTCTTGGCCTGACCGAGGCCGCCGTGATGATGCAGGCGGTCGCCCAGTCGGGAGCCGGTTTCTCTGGCGCCTCGGCGATCCACCTCAACATCTTTGGCCCCATGCCGCTGGTGAAGTTCGGGTCTGACGAGCAGCGCAATCGCCTGCTGCCCCGGATCATTTCGGGCGAGGACAAGATGTGCTTCGCCGTCACCGAGCCGAACTCGGGCCTCGACACCTCCAGCCTTGAGACCCGGGCCGAGAAGGTCGAGGGCGGCTATCGCCTGAACGGTCGCAAGATCTGGACGACCGGCGCCCAGCGCGCCAACAAGATCCTGATCATCGCGCGGACGACGCCCAAGGACCAGTGCGCCAAGCCGCACCAGGGCCTGTCGCTGTTCTATACCGACCGCGAGAACATCGAAGCCAAGCCGATCCCGAAGATGGGGCGCAAGGCGGTCGAATGTAACATGCTCTTTATCGAGGACCTGT
>NCDQ01000488.1 GCA_002280275.1 Caulobacter vibrioides
GGCCCAGCGTGAGCGCCCGCAGCCCCATGAACCCGACGGCGAACGCCAGCCACAACCAGGTGAGCCCCGGCTGTCCGGCCTCGATGGTGAGCGCACCGAACGACAGGGGAGCGTAGCCCAACAGCGTGATCACCCCGGCGATGGCCAGGTAGCGGCCGTCCCCGGCGCCGATCAACACGCCGTCGAGGAGGAACACGTAGCCGGCCAGCGGGAGCGTGACGGCGATCAGGACCAGCAGCCAGGCGACGAGCGTGCGGACCGCGTCGTCGGGTGCGAAGAACGCCGCCACCGGTTCCCGGACGAGCACCACGAGCACGCCGATCACCCAGGCGAACATGGCCAGGGCGTTGTGGCCGCCAGCCGCGAACGCCGCCTCGATGATGGTGTCCTTCGAGTAGAACCCGGCGAAGCCCAGGTGCAGCGGCGGGAAGCCGAGGCCCGTGATGGCGATCGTGCCGATCGTCATGGCGATGAAGGTCACCGGCAGCAGTTTGGCGAGGGCGCCGTAGCGGCGCATGTCCTGCTCGTGGTGCATGCCGTGGATCACCGAACCGGCGCCCAGGAACAGCAGGGCCTTGAAGAAGGCGTGGGTGAACAGGTGGAACATCGCCGCCTGATAAGCGCCGACGCCCGCCGCGAAGAACATGTAGCCCAACTGCGAACAGGTCGAGTAAGCGATCACGCGCTTGATGTCGTTCTGGGTCAGACCGACCGTGGCGGCGAACAGGGCCGTCACCGCGCCGATCACCGTGACGATGTTCTTGGCCACGGGGGCGTATTCGAACATCGGCGAAAGCAGGCACAGCATATAGACGCCGGCGGTCACCATGGTGGCCGCGTGGATCAGGGCCGAGACCGGGGTCGGGCCTTCCATGGCGTCCGGCAGCCAGGTGTGCAGGAAGAACTGCGCCGACTTGCCCATCGCGCCGATGCACATGTGGCCGGCGAATTCCCAGGTCTTGCCGGCGTTGGCCTGGATCAGCGGGAACAGTTCGGCGAACTCAATCGTGCCGAACGCCCAGTAGGTCGTCATGATGCCGAGGGCGAAACCGAAGTCGCCGACGCGGTTGACGACAAAGGCCTTGATGGCGGCGGCGCTGGCCGATGGCTTCTTAAACCAGAAGCCGATCAGCAAGTACGAGGCTAGACCCACGCCTTCCCAGCCGAAGAACAGCTGCATGAAGTCAGCGGCGGTGACCAGCGACAGCATGGCGAAGGTGAAGAGCGACAGGTACGCGAAGAAGCGCGGCTTGCTGTCGTCCTCGGCCATGTAGCCCCAGGAATAGATGTGCACGAGGGCCGAGACCGTCGTGACCACAATCAGCATGGTCGCCGACAGGGCGTCGATGCGGATCGCCCAGTTAGCCTGGAAGTCGCCGATATGGATGAACGGGAGCAGGTTGACCGTGAAGGCCTCCATGTGCCCCCAGGTCCACTGGCCGAACGTGTACCAGGACAGCGCGCACGACAGGATCAGCGCGCCGGTCGTGACCGACTGCGAGGCGACATTGCCGATGCGACGGCCGAACAGGCCGGCGATCGCCGCGGCGATGATCGGTGCGAAAACGAGAATGGTGACAAGCGTCTGCATGACGTCGTTTAGCCCTTCATCATGCTGGCGTCGTCAACCGCGATATCGCCGCGGTTGCGGAAGAAGGTGACGAGGATCGCCAGACCCACAGCCGCCTCGGCGGCGGCGACGGTCAGAACGAACATTGCGAAGATCTGGCCCGCCACGTCGTGCAGATAGGCCGAGAACGCCACGAGGTTGATGTTCACCGCCAGAAGGATCAGTTCGATCGACATCAGGATGACGATCACGTTCTTGCGGTTCACGAAGATGCCGAAGACGCCGATCGTGAACAGGATCGCGGCGACGACGAGATAGTGCGGAAGGCCGATCATTCGGAGATCCCCTCACCCGGCTTGATCTGAACCAGCTCCATGCCGGTCTTGGGCGTACGGGCGACCTGCTTGCCGATGTCCTGGCGCTTGACGCCCGGCTTATGGCGCAAGGTCAGGACGATGGCGCCGACGACCATCACCATCTCGATGGCGATCACCAGGGCGATCAAACCGCCCAACGGCAGGTACTGCACGAAGCCTTGGCGAAGCTCGGCGAAGTCCACATCCAACATCATGACGACGAAGAGGAACAGCACCGCGACCGCGCCGACATAGACGACGACGAGCAGCATCGCCAGGAACTCCGCGCCCAGAAGCACGAACAAGCCGGCGGCCGAAAAGAAGGCGGTGATCAGGAAGAGCACCGAGTGCACCGGGTTGCGCGCCGACACGACGAGAAGACCCGCCGCTATGGTCACGAAAGCCAGTAGATAAAATGCGATCGCCTGCACGGGCATTGGCCCTGGGCTCCCCTGAAATCTTAAGTCCAACAACGGCGCGCCGCGTGACGCACCGCCTACCCCGGATTCGGCCCCGTCTTTAACGGTACGGCGCGTCCAACTCCAGATTCTTCGCGATCAGGCGTTCCCAACGGTCGCCGTTATCGAGAAGACGTTCCTTGTCGTAGTAGAGCTCTTCGCGGGTCTCGGTCGCGAACTCGGTGTTCGGGCCCTCGACGATCGCGTCGACCGGGCACGCCTCCTGACAGAGGCCGCAGTAGATGCACTTGACCATGTCGATGTCGTAGCGGGTCGTCCGGCGGCTGCCGTCTTCGCGCGGTTCGGCCTCGATGGTGATCGCCTGCGCCGGGCAGATAGCTTCACAGAGCTTGCAGGCGATGCAACGCTCCTCGCCCGACGGATAAGTACTTCATGGCCAGGCCGAACGCGCCCGCGAAGTCCAGAAGGGCCGCGCCCTTGACCGCCTGAGTGATGCGCTGGAACACCAGAGCTCTCCTAACACTTTTCCTTGGGGAGGGGACGGACGTCCCTACCCTGCTCTTTTTGCTGCCGCCGCAACGTCTGCTCGAGGACGCACTTTCTGGTCTTGTCGTCAGCCTTGCGGCGCGCCTCGACCTTGTCCTCAAGCGTCCGCTCCGGCGGCCGCGAAATACTTTCGCCCCAGGTCGAGCACCCAGCCAGAAGGCCGATCACTACGAGCCCGAGAACTGCCCGCCTCATTTCCCGGTCCGGGGAATGACGCAGGTGTAGTTCGATAGCTGGACAGGGTCTCCCCCGTCCTGCTTGGCCCGGATGGTTCCACCCGAAGCCTTGCACTTGTCGCCCTCGCGCCGGAGATCGTCATAGCTGACGACGCCATCGCCCAGGGAATAGGACCGGTCCGGAGCCGAGACCGCCTGGCAGGCCGCCAGGGCCGCGCCGGACAGGGTCAAGGCCAGGATCGCGGTCCGACGCATTAGGCCGCCGGACCGAACACGCGCCAAGCGGCGACCGCGGCGACCAGCGCCAGCGACGTCGGCAGGAACACCTTCCAGCCCAGGCGCATCAGTTGGTCGTAGCGGTAGCGAGGCACGATGGCCTTCGCCATGGCGAACATGAAGAACCAGAAGCAGATCTTGGCGTAGAACACCAAGGCCAGGAAGAAATTGGCCGCGAACGGGTGCCAGCTGTTCAGGAAATCGGTCGGGAACCCGGGATTCCAACCGCCGAAGAACAGGACGCTGATCATCGCGCACATCAGAACGATGTTCGAATACTCGGCGACCATGAACAGCAGGTACGGCGTGGAGCTGTACTCGACCTGATACCCGGCCACGAGTTCGGATTCAGCTTCCGGCAGGTCGAAGGGCGGACGGTTCGTCTCGGCCAGAGCCGAGATGTAGAACATGCCCATGGCCACGACCATGACCGGCAGCAGAACGAGGTTGTTCAGCCCGCCGCCAAAGACGTTCCAGTTCCAGATCCAGCCCGTCTGCTTCTCGACGATGGTCGACAGGTTCATCGAGCCGGCCAGCAGGATCACCGTGATGATGATCAGGCCGATCGACACTTCGTAAGACACCATCTGAGCGGCGGAACGCAGGGCGCCCAGGAACGGATACTTCGAGTTCGAAGCCCAGCCGCCCATGATGATGCCGTAGACGCCCAGCGAGCTCATCGCCAGCAGGTAGAGAATGCCGACGTTGAGGTTCGACACGACCCAGCCCGGCGCGAACGGCACGACCGCCCAGCCGACGAAGGCCAGGATCAGGCTGATCAGCGGGGCCAGAATGAAGACGACCTTGTCGGCGCCCGCCGGGATCACGATCTCCTTCAGCACGAACTTGAAGAAGTCGGCGAAGGACTGCAGCAGCCCGAACGGGCCCACGACGTTCGGGCCTTTGCGCATCTGGACACCGGCCCAGATCTTACGGTCGGCCAGTAGCAGGAACGCTAGGCTCAGCAGCACCCAGATCACGACCAGCAGGATCCCGCCGGTGGTCAACAGGGTCCAGGAGACAGCGGGGTTGGCGAAGAACGCTTGCATCGGCCTACTCCGCCGCGATCTTGGCGGCGCCCGAGGCCACGGCCGCGCACTCGGCCATGGTCACGCTGGCGCGCGCGATGGGGTTGGTCAGGTGGAAGGCCTTGATCGGGCTTTCAAACGGCGCGTCCGAAACCTCACCGTCACCGCCCAGAGCGCCGACGTCGAAGACCGTAGCCACCGAACCCGGCGCGTAGTCGATCTGACCGAAGGTCGGGTGATCGGCGAAGAGCTTGGCGCGCAGTTGGTCCAGGCTGTCGTAAGGCAGCTTGTGGCCCAGCACCTCGGACAGCGCCCGCAGGATCGACCAGTCC